>CAVCXN010000114.1:0-5315 GCA_963606215.1 uncultured Mycoplasmatota bacterium
ACTAAGTACTGGATGTTCACCAGACCCTTGGTGCCCAGCGCCAGAGCCAACTTCTCCGAGCAGTCCACGACGATCTGCATCATCTTATCGGTCAGGCTGTAGGGCGGATATACGGCAATGGAGTCACCGCTGTGCACACCAGCCCGCTCGATGTGCTCCATGATGCCGGGCATCAGTACGTCGGTGCCATCAGAGATCACGTCCACTTCCAGCTCAGTGCCGGGCATATACTTGTCCACCAGCACGTCGTTCTTGATGCCGCCGGACAGGATGACGCCCATGTACTTCTCCACGTCTTCTCTGCCGTGGGCAATGACCATGTTCTGGCCGCCGATGACGTAGGAGGGACGCAGCAGCACAGGGAAGCCCAGCTTCTCGGAAGCGGCCAGAGCCTCTTCCAGGTTGGTCACGCTCATTCCCTTGGGGCGGCGGATATTCAGGTTTTCCAGCAGGGCGTCGAACCGGCCGCGGTCCTCAGCCATGTCAATGCCGTCGGCGGAGGTGCCCAGGATGGTGATGCCGTGCTTATCCAGATATTCGGTCAGGGAAATGGCCGTCTGGCCGCCGAAGGCGACCACGACGCCGACAGGCTTCTCGACCTCGATGACGCCCATGACATCCTCGGGAGTCAGAGGCTCAAAGTACAGCCGATCCGCCGTGTCATAGTCGGTAGAGACTGTCTCCGGGTTGTTGTTGATGATGACCACATCATAACCCAGCTGCTTCAAGGTCTGGACGCAGTGGACGGAGCTGTAGTCGAACTCGATGCCCTGGCCGATGCGGATGGGGCCGGAACCCAGCACGATGACGGTGTCCCTCCCGTCTCTGGGGAAGTTCCGTGCGTCGCACAGGTCATCGAAGGTGGCGTAGAAATAGGGCGTCTGCGCCTGGAACTCCGCCGCACAGGTATCGACCATCTTGTAGCTGGGCAGGCGGTGGGGGAGCGCACTCTCTGCCACACCAGCCAGCCGAGCCAGCGTCTTATCCAGATAGCCGTATTTCTTGCCCTGGAGATACAGGGCGTCGGTCATGGTGTTCTTGATCTTGGCCTCGTAATCGACCAGGTTCTTCAGCTTGCAGATGAACCACTCGTCAATCTTGGTGATGTCATGGATGTGCTCCACGCTCACGCCCTGGGTCAGGGCCTCAAAGATGGTGAACAGCCGGTGGTCATCCATGGAAGCCAGCCGCTCGTCCAGGGTACGGCCGGTGGTGTCGTGATAGTGCAGGCTGTCCAGCTTAATCTCTGCGCCGCGCACAGCTTTCATGAGGGCAGCCTCGAAGGTATGCTCGATGGACATGACCTCGCCGGTAGCCTTCATCTGGGAGCCCAGCTTTCGGCTGGCTCCGTGGAACTTATCAAAGGGCCACTTGGGGAACTTGACCACCACATAATCCACCGCAGGCTCAAAGCAGGCATAGGTCTCGCCGGTCACGTCGTTCTTGATTTCATCCAGGGAATAGCCCAGAGCGATTTTCGCCGTAATTTTGGCGATGGGGTAGCCGGTGGCCTTGGAAGCCAGGGCGGAGGAACGGGAGACTCTGGGGTTGACCTCGATGACGGCATACTCAAAGCTGTCAGGGTTCAGAGCAAACTGGCAGTTGCAGCCGCCCTCGATGCCCATTTCCTCAATGATTTTTAAAGCGGCAGAGCGGAGCATCTGATACTCTCTGTCCGCCAGAGTCAGCGCAGGGGCCACGACGATAGAGTCGCCGGTATGGATGCCCACGGGATCGAAGTTTTCCATGGAGCAGATGGTAATGGCTGTGCCCTTGTGGTCGCGCATGACCTCGAACTCGATCTCTTTCCAGCCGAAGATATACTTCTCGATCAAGACCTGGGTGATGGGGGAGTAGTCCAGGCCGACGACACCGACCTCCCGCAGTTCTTCCTCGTTGTAGGCCACGCCGCCGCCGCCGCCGCCCAGGGTGAAGGCAGGCCGCACGATGACGGGGTAGCCGATGCGGTTGGCGATAGCCACACAAGTCTCAATGTCATGGGCAGTGTCAGAGGGGATGGTGGGCTGGCCAATGCGGGCCATGGCGTCCTTGAACAGCTGACGGTCCTCAGCCTTATCAATCGCGTCGGCGTTGGTGCCGATGAGCCGTACATTGTGCTCTTTCAAAAAGCCTTCGTGAGCCAGCTCCATGGCGATGGTCAGACCGGTCTGACCGCCCAGGCCAGCCAGCAGGCTGTCGGGCTTGGTCTCCAGGATGATACGCTTGATCGTCTCGGTGGTCAGGGGCTCCAGATAGACTGCGTCCGCCATGGCGCTGTCGGTCATGATGGTGGCGGGGTTGGAGTTGACCAAGACCGTCTCCACGCCCTCCTGTTTCAGCACCCGGCAGGCTTGGGTGCCGGCGTAGTCAAACTCAGCGGCCTGGCCGATCACGATGGGGCCGGAACCGATGACGAGTACCTTCTTGATGGATGTATCCTTCGGCATTACAAGCCCTCCTTCATCATATCAGTAAAGCGGTCAAAAGCAGTCTGGCAGTCCAGCGGGCCGGCGTGGGCCTCGGGGTGGAACTGGAGCGAGAACGCATGGTAGGCGGGGTAGTCAACGCCCTCACAGGTGCGGTCGTTGACGTTGATGTAGCGCAGCTTGCCCTCGGTCCCGGTCAGGGTGGACTCGTCCACGGCATAGCCGTGGTTCTGGCTGGTGATGACCACGGCACCGGTGGTCAGGTCCATAGCGGGCTGGTTGGCCCCGCGATGGCCGAATTTGAGTTTCTTGGTCTTGGCACCGGCGGCCAGCGCCATCATCTGGTGGCCCAGACAGATACCGAACATGGGAATTTTGCCAAAGAGCTTCTGGATCTGCTCGATGCAGAAAGTGTTGTCGGCTGGGTCACCGGGGCCGTTGGAGAGCATCACGCCGTCGTGTCCGGCGGCCAGAATTTCTTCTGCGGGGGTGTTATAGGGATAAATAGTCACTTTGCAGCCACGGGCTGTCAGAGAGTCGGGGATGCTGCCCTTTGCGCCGTAGTCCAGCAGGGCCACGGAAAACTTCGCTTCGCCCTGGGTGGGAAGGGTATGTACTTCTTTGGTGCTGGTGTTTTCCACAGACTGCTCCACCCGGTAGGTTTTGAGAAGCTCAAGGTCGGGCTTCGTCTCTTCCGTGGTGATGATGGCGTTCATCACGCCGCCGTCCCGGATCAGCTGGGTCAGCATCCGGGTATCGACTCCGGCAATGCCGACCACGTTCTGCTCCTTCAAAAATTCGTCCACTGTGACGTCACAGCGGAAGTTGGAGGGCTCCTGGCAGTATTCCCGGACCACTACGCCGCCCATCTGACAGTGGGGGCTTTCCATGTCCTCGCGACAGATGCCGTAGTTGCCGAACTGCGGGAAGGTGTATATCACCAGCTGACCATAGTAGCTGGGGTCAGTCAGGCTTTCCGCGCATCCGGTCATGCCGGTGGTGAAGACCAGCTCGCCGAGGGCGGTGCCGGAGGCGCCGAAGCTCTGCCCCTCCAGGACCTGGCCGTTTGCTAAGTAGAGATATGCTTTTTTCATCGTGTCCCTCCATCCATTTTATCTGGAATCTAACGCTTGCGATTGGGAAATGACCTATCAAATACGCAATTTTCTAACATTTAAGTATAGCGGAAAATCCTCCCGCCGTCAATCATCATCTCACGGTGCAGCAAGAAAAGGATATGGGTAAATTTTCGTTTATTTTGGCGAAACTCACTAGATATATGAATATTCCTTGAAATATACGAATAAATATGCAGATCCAGAGGGGTTTATAAAAAACCGGGGGAAACCAACGGCGGTTTCTCCCGGTTTTGGGCACAAAACTTAATACATGACCATGTACTTGGCGATCTCCCAGCTGGAAACGCGCGTACAATACTCTTCCCACTCTTTTTTCTTGCCGGCGATGAACTGGGCGTAGATATGCGGCCCAAGGATCTCAGCCATGAGAGGATCGGCCTGCAAGAAATCCAAGGCATGCTCCAGGGAATCAGGCAGGTCTTCGATGCCGCAGGCGGCGCGCTGCGCTTCGTTCATCTCGAAGATGTTTTCGGTGATCTCTACAGGCGGCTCCAGTTCCCGCTCGATGCCATCCAGACCAGCGGCCAGGCACACCGCCAGGGCCAGATAGGGGTTGCAGGAGGGATCAGGGTTCCGCAGCTCCACGCGGGTGGACTGACCGCGGGCGGAAGGAATACGGATCAGTGCGGAACGGTTAGAAGCAGACCAAGCCAGATAGCAGGGGGCCTCATAGCCGGGCACCAGACGCTTATAGGAGTTCACCAGGGGATTGGTGATGGCGGTCATGCCCTTGACATGGGTCAGCAGACCGGCGATGAAGTGATACGCTTCTTTGGAGAGCTTGCGCTCGCCGTCGGGATCAAAGAAGACGTTTTTGCCGTCCTTGAACAGAGACATATTGATGTGCATCCCGGAGCCAGCCGTGCCATAGATGGGCTTGGGCATAAAGGTAGCGTGCAGGCCGTTGGCATAGGCGATCTTCTTGACCGTCTGCTTGAAGGTGATGATGTTGTCGGCGGCGTTCAGAGCGTCGGCATACTTAAAGTCGATCTCGTGCTGACCGGCGGCACACTCGTGGTGAGATGCTTCGATCTCAAAGCCCAGGGCTTCCAGGGCCAGGCAGATCTCACGGCGGGTATAGTCGCCGTGGTCGATGGGGCCAAGGTCAAAGTAACCGGCCTCGTCACCGGTCTTAGTGGTGGGCTTGCCGTCCTTGTCGATCTCGAACAGGAAGAATTCACACTCCGGGCCGACGTTGAAGGTATAGCCCATGTCAGCTGCCCGCTTTAGGGTGCGCTTCAAAGCGCCGCGGGGGTCGCCGATGAAGGGGGTGCCGTCGGGGTTGCATACGTCGCAGATGAGACGGGCCACCTTGCCCTGCTGCTCGTACCAGGACAGGATGGTAAAGGTGTCCAGGTCGGGGTAGAGGTACTGGTCAGACTCATGGATCCGGGTGAAGCCCTCAATGGAGCTGCCGTCGATGGAGATCTGGTTGCTCACGGCCTTCTGAATCTGGGAGGCGGTGATGGCTACGTTCTTTGCTTGGCCAAACATATCTGTAAACTGCATGCGGATGAAGTCAACGCCTTCTTCCTCCACCATGCGGATGATATCTTCTTTGGTGTATTTGCTCATACGATCAAATTCCCCTTTCACATGAAAAAAAGGACCAGTAAGCCTCGATTCCGAAGCACTCGTCCGCTTACCAAAATTATAATATCCCCAAGCTAACCTGTCAAGGGAAAAGTCGTTTTCTGGGCGATTTTCTTATTTCAAAAAGGAGCAGCAGCAAACATCCTATCACATTTGG
>CAVCXN010000115.1:0-2253 GCA_963606215.1 uncultured Mycoplasmatota bacterium
GTCCTTGCAATGACACCGGACAGGGCCAACAATGCAATAATGTTCGGGATGGCCATGAGACCGTTGAAGATATCCGCGATGGTCCACACGGCGGAAACGGTCAGGTAGGGGCCGACGAACACAGCGGCGATGTAGATCCAGCGATAGATCTTCACAGCCAGGTTGCTTCCGTTGGAGAGGTACTCCATGCAGCGCTCGGCGTAGTAGTTCCAGCCCAGGATAGTCGTGAAGGCGAAGAAGACCAGAGCCATCATCAAGATAAAGCCGCCCACGGCTGCCGGGAAGGGCAGGCAGTTTTCAAAGGCGTACATGGTGATGCTGGCACCCTCCAGGCCCAGGTCGGGCTGCCAGCCGCCGGAGATGACGATGGACAGGCCGGTCATGGTGCAGATGATGATGGTGTCGATGAAAGTACCGGTCATGGTGACCAAGCCCTGACGAACCGGCTCGTTGGTCTTCGCAGCGGCGGCAGCAATAGGTGCAGAGCCTAAGCCAGCCTCGTTGGAGAAGATGCCGCGGGCCACGCCCTTCTGCACAGCAACTTTAAAGCAAACACCCACGATACCGCCAGCCACAGCCTGAGGATAGAAGGCGCCGTAAACGATCTCATACACGGCATGGGGAACAGCAGTAATATTGGTCAGGATGATGATCAGGCCGAACAGAACGTAAGCAACCGCCATAAAAGGCACAACAATCTCGGAAACCTTCGCGATCCGCTTGATGCCGCCGATGATGACCAGGCCGGCGCACACGGTCACAATCAGACCTACAACGATCGTAGTCACAGTAATGGGAGTCTCGCTGGAGGTACCGGCGGCCAGGGTAAAGACCACATGGGCCTTATTGGGGTCAAAGAAGTTCTGGGCGGCAGAGGTGATGCCGTTGATCTGGGTGATGGTGCCGATACCCAGGGCGCCGGCCAGGACGCCGAACAGAGCGAACAGCTTCGCCAGCCACTTCCAATTCTTGCCCATGCCTCTTTCAATGTAGTAGAAGGGGCCGCCCAACACGTGGCCGTCGGCGTCGACTTCACGGTACTTGATGGCCAGCAGGCCCTCGGAATACTTGGTTGCCATGCCGAAGAAGGCGGCGACCAGCATCCAGAACAGAGCGCCGGGGCCGCCGGCGGCAATGGCGGAGGCCACGCCGACGATGTTGCCGGTGCCGATGGTGGCGGAAAGCGCCGTACACAGAGCCCCGAAGCTCGTGACCTCGCCTTCGCCCCCCTCTTCGTTCTTCACCATGAACTTCAGGGCCTTGCCCAGGTGTCTCACCTGGAGGAACCGGACCCGGAAGGTCAGCCACACGCCGCAGGCGATGATCAAAACGATCAGCGGTACGCCCCACACGGCGCTGTCAATGGCGTTTAGGATTGCGTTGATGTCCATAACATACTCTTCCTTTCTCTCTGGGTTTTCCCGCTGGGAAGTCGGGAATCTTTTGCTCACTTGCATCATAGTCCTGCTTTCCCGAAAATGCAAGCTATTTTTATACATCTTGCAAATATTCGGAACATAGCATAAAATTTGTCGATTATCTCTCCTACTTTTGCGGATATCCCTACGAAAAATGCAATTTATATTGCAAAGTTTTCAAGGAGAATAGTTTCCTATTGCGTTTTTCCCGTAAAAAAATGCCAGCCGACCCGTACGGGTCGGCTGGCACAGCCTTTTTCTGTGGATTCAAAACAGTTTGATGACCGCAGCGCCCACGATCATCAGCAGGACCCCAAGGGCTTTCCTGGCGTTGATCGGCTTTTTTCCCGCGCCGAACCATCCAAAGTGATCGACCAGCAGGCCCCCTGCGGTCGAACCGACCAGGAGCACAATCACGGTCAGCCCCGTGCCCAGCTTCCCGGAGAGAGTCACGTTCACCAAGACATAAACCCCGCCCAGCACGCCGCCCAGCCAGGACCACCAAGGCTGCCGTTGCCTCGGTCCTTCGGAAGTGCTTTTCCGCGCCAGCGTCAGGCAAAGGAGCAACAACAGGGTCGTCCCGATCAGAAAGGAAATCACAGACGCTTTGATTGGCGAGCCGACCAAGGCCCCCAGCCGTCCGTTGACGGCGGTCTGCACCGCACTGAGCATCCCTGCAAAAACGCCGAACACGCTCCAGACCCAGGATGCAGGTTTCGTTTTCTCTGCCTGCGCACTCCCCTCTTTGGCCAGCGATACGACCACCACGCCGATGGCGACCAGTCCCGCCCCGGCCACGCGCAGCATGGTCAAATCGACCTGCGTCACTCCAAAC
>CAVCXN010000116.1:0-3133 GCA_963606215.1 uncultured Mycoplasmatota bacterium
ATATTTCTGGTTGCGGCTGTTTGGCTTATCGGGAATCGTCATTTCTACGAGGCCCTGTTTGATCGCAGGAAGAAGATAATTCTTTCGGAAGGTGGGGCGGTGAGAAAGGCCCAGTTTTTCCATCAACTCAGAGGTAGAAAACGCTTCCTCTCCAAGGACAACCAGCAGTTTTTCCACAAATGGATTTTGCTTTGTGGAAAAATCCGGCTCCTTGCCGACGACTGTGGTTTCTTTTAGGGTATCTAAAATGATTTCCAGCAGAAATTCTACAAACGTACTGCTGTCTGCCGCTTGGTCCGATTTTCTGAGTGCGTTGTAATATGCCTGCTGTCGGCTACGAATCAGTTCCTCAATCGGAAGCCAATAAAATATCTCGTTCCAGCTGCCCAACAGAAGGCTGTGCCACATTCTTCCGATGCGTCCGTTGCCGTCGGCAAAGGGATGGATGAACTCAAACTCATAATGAAAAATGGCACTGCGGATGAGAGGATGCATTTCAGATGCTTGGTACCAATCGAACAGAGCTTGGATCTGGCCCGGGACAAGCCAGGCCGGTGGCGCCATGTGGACGACGATATCTCCGTCAAAGACGCCGACCCCGCCGTTCCGGAAGCGCCCATTTTCCGGGATAAGCCCAGCCATCATCTTTTGATGTGCGCTCAAAAGGTCTGAGATAGAATATGGATTTAATGTTAGCATCATTTCATAGGCTTCATAGGCGTTCTTCACCTCTTGAATTTCATTGGGATTGCCAAGAATGCGTTTGCCGTCCAGAATCGCCGTCACCTGCTCCAGGGACAAAGAATTATGTTCGATCGCCAGAGAGAAATGGATGGTTTTGATCCGGTTTTCCTTGCGCAAATGTGGATTCAAGTTGCCATGAGAGAGCACCGTGATTCGACCGATCTGTTCGCTGATGGCTGCAACCAGATTGGTGATTTTGTCCGTCATGTGAAACGGTGGAATGTAGTCACGCATAGAGCAGACACCTCAAGTATTATGTTCAAATTTCTGTGTCATGGCAGTCACACCTTCAACACAAAATGACTTTTATGAAAGTCCAACAGCCCTTCCCCGCGCAGCTTTCCAAGCTCCAGGGACAGGCCGCTGCGCTCCACCGCGAGGTAATCCGCGAGCTGCTGCCTAGAAAAGGGAATGTCAAACTCATAACTCCCGAGCCGCTGTGCTTCGGCGGAGAAATAGGACAGGAGCTTCGCCCGTGTGCTGCGCTGGCCCATGTGCCGGAGCTTTTCGCCAAACCGCAGGTTTTTCTCGGCCAACACGCCGAGCAGGTTGCGGATCATCCGGCTGTGGTGCGCGCAGGCGGAGGGGCAGAGGGTCAGGACCCGCTTGAGATTCAAAAACATCACCGTCACAGGAGTCTCGGCAGAAACGCTCACGTTCAGCACCGAGCCAGGGGCGCAGGCATAGGCGGCGGCAAAGGTCTGTCCCGGCCCTGCCTTGGAAAAAATGTTGCGGTTGCCCCAGATATCCTCCTGTATGACCAGCACACTGCCCGATAAAACAAGCCCGATCGACTCCGTGGTGTCGCCGACACGCAGGAGGAAGGTATCCTTCGGAAAGCTCTCTTTTCTCGAGTCGAGACAGGAGAGCATAGCCGGCAGCTCCTGCTCGGAGATGCCTGAAAAGAGGGGAGAGGAGCGGATCACAGATAGAAAATCATGCATAGAAATCCTCTTTCGTTGAAAATTCAACCGATTTGTTGAATTGATTATACTATGATACACACAGAAAAACAAGAAGGCACGGTTTTCAACAGAGCGTTAGAACAGAAAGCGAGGGTTTTTTATGGATCATACGATGTTTTGTTTTCAATGTGAGCAGACGGCGGGTTGCGCCAGCTGCACCGGCAAGGCGGGTGTGTGCGGCAAGACCGCCGACGTGGCAAAGCTCCAGGACGAGCTGACCGGCGCGCTGATCGGCCTGGCCCGGGCAGCGGACCATGCCCCTGGGGTAAATGCAGGCACCTGGCGGCTGATGATCGAGGGGCTGTTCACGACGGTCACCAATGTCAACTTCAACGAGGTAACGATTCGCAAGCTGATCGACCAGGTACACGCGGAAAAAGAACGGCTTCTGCCGAACTGTCCCGCCTGCACCTCCGCGTGCGGACGGACCGAAGATTACGAGATGGCGCAGCTTTGGAACGCGCAGGAGGATGTGCGAAGTCTCAAGTCCCTCATCCTCTTCGGGGCACGCGGCATGGCGGCCTATGCGCACCACGCCATGGTGCTGGGCTATACCGACGACGAGGTGAACCGCTTCTTCGCCAAGGCCCTCTTTGCCGTCGGCGAGGACTGGGGCATGGACGAGCTGCTGCCCATCGTACTGGAGGTCGGCGAGAAAAACCTCAAGTGCATGGCGCTGCTGGACCAGGCGAACACCGAAAGCTACGGCACACCCGCGCCGGTCACGGTTCCCCTGACGGTGGAGAAGGGGCCGTTCATCGTCATCTCCGGCCATGACCTGCACGACCTGAAGCTGCTGCTGGAGCAGACCGAGGGCAAGGGCATCAACATCTATACCCACAGCGAAATGCTCCCCGCCCACGGTTATCCGGAGCTGAAAAAATACCCGCATCTCAAGGGAAACTTCGGCACGGCCTGGCAGAACCAGCAGAAGGAATTTGCCGACCTTCCCGCCCCGGTGCTCTTCACCACCAACTGCCTCATGCCGCCCAAGGCCAGCTATGCCGACCGCGTGTTCACCACCGCCGTAGTGTCCTACCCCGAAATGACCCACATCGGCGAGGACAAGGATTTCACTCCGGTCATTGAAAAGGCGTTGGAGCTGGGCGGTTACGCCGAGGATCAAGCCTTCACCGGCATCAACGGCGGCAGCACGGTCATGACCGGCTTTGCCCGCGGCACGGTGTTGGGTGTGGCGGATCAGGTCATCGAGGCGGTGAAGGCGGGGGCGATCAAGCACTTCTTCCTGGTTGCCGGCTGCGACGGCGCACGTCCCGGCCGCAACTATTACACGGAGTTTGTGAAACAGACCCCTGCCGACACAGTTGTTCTGACCCTGGCCTGCGGCAAATACCGCTTCAACGACCTGGACCTCGGCACCATCGGCGGCCTGCCCCGCCTGATGGACGTGGGCCAGTGCAACG
>CAVCXN010000117.1:0-6407 GCA_963606215.1 uncultured Mycoplasmatota bacterium
GTGCTGGCGCAGGACGTGGTATCCTGGACGGCGGTGTTGGCGGAGGATGCACTGGAGGAAAGCAAGGTGAGGATGGCCCAGCTGTGCCGGGAGGAAGGCGTGCGCTGGGACGGTGAGGGGATGGTGACGGGCGTGACGGCCCGGTTGCTGGCCCGGGGGAAGGAGGAAGGGTTAGAAGGTGTGACGTTCACCCCGGCGGTGGAGCGCGTGGGGAGCGGGGAGCTGGCCCCCCATGTGCTGGGGCGTGTGGGGGCGATGAGTCCCGAGCAGTGGGAAGAATTGAAGGGCCAGGGGTATGCGATGGATGAGGTGGTGGGGAAAGAGGGGGCTGAGGCGGCTTTTGAGGAGTACTTGCACGGGACGCCGGGGCGGAAGTATGTGGAGACAGAAGGGAGCGGCTGGGACGCGGAGCCGGTGGCGGGGAAGAATGTGACGCTGACCCTGGACAAGGAGTTGCAGGAGGCGGCGCAGAGCGCCTTGCAGGAATTTTTGGACGGGCACCCGAGCGCAGGCGGCGGGGCGGTGGTGGCCCTGGACGTGGAGGACGGCGGGGTGCTGGCCATGGCCAGTCTGCCGGGGTATGACCCGGGGGAATTTTCCAAGCAGTATGGGGAACTGGCGCAGGACGAGGAGCATCCACTGATGAACCGGGCCATTCAGGGGCTGTATGCGCCGGGGTCGGTCTTCAAGCTGGTGACAGCGGCGGCGGCTCTGGAAGAGGATGTCCTCACCCCAGAGACAAAAATTCTGGATACGGGGCGGTATACCTATTACAAAAGTCCGCAGCCGCAGTGCTGGCTGTACCGGCAGGCGGGGAAGACCCATGGGCTGGAGACGGTGACGGACGCCATTGCAGACTCGTGTAACATCTTCTTCTTTGATGCGGGGCGGAGAGTGGGCATGGAAACGCTGGGAGACTATGCCCGGGCGCTGGGATTGGGGGAGAAAACGGGGATTGAGCTGGCCGGGGAGCAGGCGGGCGTGGTGGCTGGACCGGCGTATACGGCATCCGTGGGCGGGACGTGGTATGAGGGGAGCGTGCTGTCTGCGGCCATCGGGCAGGAGAACCATCGGTTTACGCCGGTGCAACTGGCACACATGACAGCGACCTTGGTCAGCGGCGGGGAGCGGCGGCAGGTGCATCTGCTGAAACAGGTGGCCGGGGAGGAAGCGCAAGAGGCGGTGAGCTTGGGGAAGGTCACGCTTTCGGAAGAAAATCTGACGGCCATCAAAGAGGGGATGCGGCGGGTGGTCCAGAGCGGGTCATTGGCGGAAGCGTTTCGGGATTTGCCGGTGACGGCGGGGGCGAAGACGGGGTCGGCGCAGGTGGCGGGGGAGGAGGAATCCAACGCGGTACTGGTCTGTTTTGCGCCGTATGATACCCCGAAAATCGCGCTGGCGCTGGTGGTGGAGCAGGGCGGCTCCGGGGCGGAGCTGGGGGACGCGGCGGCGGCTATCCTGAACACCTGGGCAGAGGGGGATTTGTCCTGAGAAAGCGGACGTTTGTGCGTGGGAAGTGCGCTTTACAGCACTAAAGATTTTTGGGGAATCGAAGAAAATCTTGTGGAATCTCCACAAAAGAACGCAAAGTCCCACAAAAAAACCACCTTTTTGAAAGATTTGAAAGGAGAGAAATCCCAGGAAGGGGGTTTTCAAGCGGGCTGATCTATGCTATGATTACAAAAGTGTAACAGATAGTAACAGCCAGCTGACGAACGGTTACGACCGGAAACAGCTGACCGACATAAGACCCGAGCAAACGACATTACGGAGCAAAGGAGACACGAATGCAGAAGCGACTTTTGAGTATCATATTGGCAGTGATGTTATTGGCAGCGATGGCGACGACCGCCGGAGCCGCTACCTACGAGGAGATCAACCAGGACGCCGTGTTTGTCAAGCAGTCCCAGAGAGGGACCTGTACGCTGGCCTCCACCGCCATGATGCTCAGAAGAGCCGCTATGCTGAACGGGGACGAGAACTGGGCCTCCATCACCGAGGCCAGCTGCCGCTCCGCCTTCTGGCTGGCCGGCTGCGGTCTGCCCTATCACTTCACTTACGGGACCATGACCGTGGACCACGCCCGTCTGCCCGGCGGCCAGGCCAACCGCCAGGTCCTCATCGACCTGCTGGCCGAGCACCCCGAGGGCATCATGCTCCACGCCGCCTGTGTGCCCCACGGCATTCTGCTGACGGAGTATAAGGACGGGCAGTTCTACTGCGCCGACCCCTCTGAGTTTGCCGGGAACGGCATCATCCCCATCGAAGAGGCTTGGGGGACCCGGATCGAGAACTCCAACGCCTATTGGTATGTGTCCTCTGAGGTTGCTCCCGTGGAAGAGAGCTGCGGGAACACGGTGCCCGAGGCACCCCCTGTGGCCATCCACCCCGACACCACCACTCTGCTGACCGGCCCCAGGGCTGAGCAGAGCGAGATGGCCTGTCTGATTGGTCAGGTGCGGGGTGTCCACGCCTGAGAAACAAAGCCCATTGCAACCTGTTGTTGATTCTGAATTGACGAAGCACCCCGAACCTGTGTGGTTTCGGGGTGCTTCGTTGTTATAGCAGGGGTGCTTTCCGGCCATACTATCCCTATCTGAATCATAGAGGGGAGCGGGTCGGATGAAGTATGTGGAGCCGCCGCATCCGCGGCAGGAGCCGCGGTTTGCGGGGGAGCTGACGGGGGATCATATTCGGTTTCTGTTTCGGGACTGTGTGGACTTTCAGGAGCGAGAGGTGCTCGTTGGCGGGGACCCGGAGAAGAAAACGGCGGTGTTTTGTATCCAGGGACAGGTAAGAGGCGAGCGGCTGAATGATTATGTATTAAGGCCGCTGGCGACGAGCCTGGAGCTGCGGGCGGCATCCCCTAAGACGGCGGCGCGGCTGATGGAGGAGGGGACGGTGTACTGTCAGGGAGTACAGCGGTGTACCACACTGGACCAGGCAGTGTTCGCGCTGGTCGATGGGTGGGCCGTGTTTGACTTCCCGGGGGACGGGGAGATGCTGGCTTACTCCGTCGGGACGGAAGAGAAGCGGTCGGTGAGCAGTCCGGAGAATGAGCCGTCTTTGAAAGGCGCGAAGGACGCCTTTGTGGAGTCCCTGCGGACCAACACGTCATTGGTGCGGCGGCGGCTGCGGGCGCCGGAGCTGAAAATCACGGAGTCTGTGGTGGGGCGGCAGAGCGTGACGCCGGTGGACATATTATATATAGAGGGTATTACGAACCCGGAACTGGTGAAGGAAGTCCAGCGCCGGGTGGCGGGGATCGACACGGACCAGGTGTTTCAGCCCTCGACGTTGGAAGAGTTAATTATAGATGAGGCGGACACGGCGTTTCCTCTGCTGGCGTATACGGAGCGGCCGGACCGGTTTTGCGCGGGGCTGGTCGAGGGACGCGTGGGGGTCATTGTGGACGGGCTGCCGCTAGGGTATCTGCTGCCGGGTACTGTTGGGCAGTTTTTCCGGACGGGACAGGACCGGTCCCAGAACTGGCTGGCGGCATCGGCGTTGTCGGTTTTACGGTACCTTTGTATGTTCTGTTCGCTGTTTCTGCCCGCCTGGTATGTGGCGGCAGTGAACTTTCATCCGGAGATGATCCCGGCGCGGCTGGCTTGGTCGATCTCGGAGGCGAAGCTGAACGTGCCGTTTTCGACGTTGTTTGAGGTGCTCATTATGCTCTTGGCGTTTGAGGCCGTGCAGGAGGCGGGGTTAAGACTGCCGGGGCCGATCGGACAGACGGCGTCGATCCTGGGCGGGCTGGTGGTTGGCTCGGCGGCGGTGGAGGCGGCGATCGTGTCGCCGGTGGTGCTCATTGTGGTGGCCATTGCGGGTATCGCGGGGTATACCGTGCCGAGTCAGGAATTTTCCGCCGCTTTGCGTATCTGGCGGTTTCTGCTGGTGATTGGGGCCAGCTTGGGGGGGTTGTTTGCGGTCACGGCGCTGACGGCGGTGTTGGTGGGGCGGCTGGCGCAGTTGGAGAGCTTCGGCGTGCCCTATCTGGCCCCCTTTGCGCCGGGGCAGGGGAAGGACGGCTATGGCGTGCTCCGGTGGCCCACCCACCGGGTGAAGCTCCGAGAGGCCATTCTGCACACCCGGAACCGCAGGAGGCAGGGATGAGGCGGGGCGTGGTCTGGGCGGTATTGGCCGTCTGGATGCTGGGCCTGCTCTCCGGCTGCGCCGGGACGCCCCAGAGCCGGGAGAGCGGCGCGACGGTGCTGGCCGGGGTGCTGGGCGTGGAAGATATCGGGGATGGCTTTTGCATCCGGGCCGCCGCCGAGGGGCGGGGGAGCCAGGGCCATTTTCACTGCGAGAGTTGGGGGGAAACTCCTGCGGCGGTGGTAGAGGGGCTGACGGACCGGGCCGAGCAGGTGGTCAGCTGCGCCCATGTGGAGCATTGGCTCGTAGATGAGAGCGCGGCGGGGGAGCTGTCTGCCCTGCTCAGCTATGCCTTTCAGGAGCCACAGCAGAGCACGGAGACGCAGCTCTGGGTCTTCCAGGGCGGCGGGCTGGACAAGCTCTTTGACGGGGAGCAGGATGTGGCCCAGAGAATGACCGTGCTGAAAGCGCAGGGGAAGGATAAGCAGGGCTTTTCCCCCGTGACGCTGCGGGAAGCGGCGGGAGCCCTGGCAGAAGGGGAGGCGCTGCTTCTGCCTGCGCTGCGGGTAGAGGGTGAGACGCTGGTCTTTGCCGGGTTCGGGCTGTATCAGGACGGAGAGATTTTGCGCTGGCTCCGGGGCGAGGAGGCATTGGGGGCGGCGTTATTGCAGGGCGAGCGTATTCACTGGACCGGATCGGTGGGGGAGAGTTCGATCGTATTGCAGAGCTTGGGCTGCCGGGTCGTTCCGCAGTGGGATGGGGGTACGCTGGCGGGGCTTTCCATCCGCTGTCGGCTGGAAGGAACCTACACCGGGGGCTGGCAGAAGCAGCAGAGCGACGCGGCGCAGCTGGAACAGGAGACGGCGCAGGCTATGAGTCTGGCCCTGCATCGGATGCAGGCGGCGGGCGTGGATGCGGCGGGACTGCTGGGCCGAGCGGGGCTGAGTTGTCCGGTGCGCTGGTCGGCGCTGGAAGGGCAGTGGGCGGAGAAATTTCCGGGGCTGTCCATCGACCTCCGGGTGGAAGCCGCGTTGGAAACGGAGACGTGAGGGGGAAACTGGATGGAACGCGATACGACCATCAATACCATATCAACACGGCAGTTGGGGACCTTGTTGGTCCTGGCGCTATTGCCGTTGGGGACGGAGGTCTTGCCCAGCCGGTTGTCTCAGGCAGGGGGCGCGGCTTGGCTGTGCCCGCTGGTGGCTGGGCTGCTGCTGGTTTTGCTGGCGGCGCTGTGGGGGCGCTGGGCGAAGCCGGGAGAGGATTTTTTGAAGACGCTGGAGCGGGAGAAGGGACGGAAGGCTTCTCGGGGCTTTGCACTGGTTTTGCTGGCTTGGGGACTGTTTCTCACCGGGGCGCAGGGGGCCAGGATCGGGGAGCGGCTGGCGCAGTCCTTGCGGGCCTCTCCGCTATTGCTGACGGCGGCGGTGCTTGCGTTGGCCGGGTGGCTCATCGCCAAGGGGCTGCCGGCCTTTGCGCGGACGGGGGAGATCTTTGGGCTGGCGGTGGGGGCCGGGTTTGTCCTCATTGTGCTGTTCGGTGTGTTTGGGGTAGACTGGGGTCGGGTGATCCTGTGGGACTGGGCCGCGCTGGAAGAGGTGCCAAAGGGGGCGCTGTCTGCCGCCGGGACGTTGGCGGCGGGGGGCTATGCGCTGCTGCTCCTGGGGCAGGTGCGGCCAGGGGAGAAGGATCGGGCGGTCCTCTGGCGGAAGCTGGGGGTCTTGTTCGGGAGCCTGGCGGTCGGGATGCTGCTGGTGGTGGGCCGGTTGGGGGCCGGGCTGACCGGGCAGATCGACCGGCCCTTTTTTCAGATGGTGTCCGGGCTGGGGTTCGAGGGGGCGTTTCAGCGGCTGGAAGAGCTGGCGTCTGCGCTGTGGGTGCTGGGGGATGTGGCATTGCTGGGGCTGCTTCTATTATGTATGAGAAGGCTGCTGGCCGGTCTGGTGGGACGGGAGGAGAGCAGCAGGCTGGGATGGATCGTGACAGGAGGGAGCTTTCTGTTGGCGCTGCCATTGGCACAGGGGAGGGGGATCGAAGTCCTCTCTGTGGTACCAGTGGGGAACCTCATTGCGATCGGTGTGATAAGCCTTGGTTTGGGGGTAAAAGTGGCTTTTTCAAAAAAATTGAAAAAAGATGAAAAAAGTGCTTGACAAATGGGTTAAGGGGTGGTATTCTATCAAAGCTGTCGCGAGACGCGGAAGTGATTTGAAAAGCTGGTTGAAAAAACTTGGAAAAAGTTTAAAAAACCTCTTGACAAACACTGAGAGCTGTGCTAAAATATAGTTCACCCGCTGAGAAGTAGCGTGCAC
>CAVCXN010000118.1:0-3572 GCA_963606215.1 uncultured Mycoplasmatota bacterium
CAACACATCGTCTGTGGAAGACTTGATCCGGCAGGGCATCTTCCGGCAAGCGGGAGACTTGGTGCAGGCGGCTCGCCGTCTATTGCTACAGCAGATGCGGTAAGGAGGGGACAGGATGCGTACCTGGTGGAAACAACATAAATGGGGCGTCCTGATCCCACTCATTCTGGTCGTGGTGCTGGCTGCGGCTTATTGGTACGGCGGCAACGCCCCAGACCTCCACGGATGGGAGACGGGAGAGGTCGCGGCCCAACCGGAGAACCAGCCCGAGGACCCGGCGGAAGAAACACCTCCTGAGGAATCCGAGGAAGAAGAACCGGCCAGCGAAGAGAAAGCGGACCAGCCCAAGGACGCCAAGCCGTCCGACCAACAGAAAACAGAAGATAAGACCTACTCCCAGTCCAACGGTATGGTCCTGGACCCCAAAACGGGCAAGGACCAATACCAGACGGACCCCGTCCCCGCCGGCAAGCCCCTGCCCCAGGAACCCCAGGAGACGACCACTACAGAGACGACGCTCACCTGCACCGTCTCCATCTCCTGCGCGTCGATCTTACAGCACTTGGACCAGTTGGACGCGGACAAGCAAGAGCTCATTCCGGAGGACGGCGTGATTTTAGTGCCCACCACCGTGACCTTCCACGAAGGGGAAAGCGCCTTTGACATTCTCAAAAATACTTGTCAGGCCCAGGGCATCCATATGGAGTTCAACAATACCCCGGTGTATAACAGTGCCTACATCGAGGGCATCCAGAATATTTATGAGTTTGACTGCGGGGAGCTGTCCGGCTGGATGTACAAGGTCAACGACTGGTTCCCCAACTACGGCTGCTCCCGCTACCAGGTCCAGGCGGGAGATGTGGTCGCCTGGCTCTACACCTGTGAGCTGGGCGCGGACATCGGCGGCAGCAATGCTGCGGTGGGATGAAGCGGGGGATGCAACGGCGACAGGACGCCTTTTCTGGCTGCCACCCGGCGGTCCAATTCCTGTTCTTTGCCCTGGTGCTGGGCTTTGCCATGTGTCTGACCCACCCGGCGGTGCTTCTGGCAGCGCTCCTGGGTGGGTTTTGTTATGGATGGGTCTTATACAGAAAGAACATGCTGCGAGGGACCTTGCTGGGGGTCCTGCCCGTGCTGCTGGTCACAGCTTTGGTCAACCCGGCGTTTAACCATCAAGGGGCGACGATCCTGACCTATCTGCCCTCCGGGAATCCGTTGACGCTGGAGAGTATCTTGAGCGGCGTAGGCGGCGGGCTGCTGCTGGCGGCGGTGCTGGTCTGGTTTGCCTGCTGCACCCGGGTGATGACTTCGGATAAATTTGTCTATTTGTTCGGACGGGTTATTCCGGCCCTGTCGCTGGTGCTGTCTATGACCTTGCGTTTTGTGCCCCGTTTTCGGAACCAACTCAGGACAGTGGTGCAGGCACAAAAAAGCCTGGGGCGGGACCCGGCCTCCGGTTCTCCTCTCCAACGCCTGCGGCGGGGGTGTGCGGTCCTGTCCATCCTCATCACCTGGGCCTTGGAGAGTGCGGTGGACACGGCAGACAGCATGAAGAGCCGAGGCTATGGCCTGCCGGGGCGGACGGCGTTCTCCATTTATCAATGGGGGCGGCGGGACAAGCTCCTGCTGGGCTGGTGCATCGCCTGCGGGATATATTTGCTGCTGGGCTGGTGGTCCGGGGGCCTGGCCTGGCAGTATTACCCGACCCTGCGCGGCGCGGCGCTGACGCCTGGGAGCGTCAGTATCCCGCTGGTGTACCTGGCCCTGTGCCTGACGCCTGTGATCTTACAACGAAGGGAGGAACGGCTTTGGAACAGTTCTCAATCCGGTCACTGACCTTTACTTACCCGGGGCAGGAAACGCCCGCTCTGCGGGAGATCACCCTGCGGGTCGAGCCGGGGGAGTTCGTCGTCCTCTGTGGTCCCTCCGGCTGTGGGAAGAGTACGCTTCTGCGGCAGTGCAAGCCGATTTTATCGCCTCACGGAACGAAAACAGGGGAGGTCCTGTTTCAGGGCCAGCCCATCGAAATGCTGGATCAGCGCGCCCAGAGCCAGCGCATCGGCTTCGTGGGCCAGGACCCGGAGCGGCAGATCGTCACGGACAAAGTCTGGCACGAGTTGGCCTTCGGCTTAGAGAGCCTGGGCTATGGCACGCCGACCATCCGCCGACGGGTGGCGGAGATGGCTTCCTTTTTCGGCATTCAGACTTGGTTTCACAAAGACGTGACCGAGCTTTCCGGAGGACAGAAACAGTTGCTCCACCTGGCTTCCGTCATGGCCCTGGGGCCGGAGGTTTTGATTTTAGACGAGCCGACGAGCCAACTGGACCCCATCGCCGCCGGGGAGTTTTTCGCCATCTTAGGGCGGCTGAACCGAGAGATGGGAACGACGATCTTACTCTCTGAGCATCGCTTGGAGGAAGCCCTTCCTCTGGCGACCCAGGTGGCGGTCATGGAGCAGGGGAGCGTGCGCTATGCCGGACCACCGGCGAAAGTCGGGACGGCCTTAAAACAAAATGGGGAGGATATGTTTTTGGCCATGCCCACCCCTATGCGGGTATGGGGCAGTGTGGAGACGGAATCTTCCTGTCCTGTTACAGTACGGGAGGGACGCGGCTGGCTGGCGGAGTTTTCTCGTGAAAAACAGTTGTACGATCTGCCCCTGGAAACCAGCCGAACTTATCCCTCAGAACCGGCCTTGGAAGCCCGTGAGCTTTGGTTTCGCTATGAGCAGGACCTGCTGGACGTGGTGCGGGGCTTGTCCCTGACCGTCCGGCAGGGGGAGATTTTTGCCCTGCTGGGGGGCAACGGAACAGGAAAATCCACGGCCTTAAAACTCTTTGCCGGTCTGCACAGGCCCTACCGGGGAGACCTGACGGCCCGGGGCCGCGTCGTGCTGCTGCCCCAGGACCCGCAGACGATATTTGTGAAAAAAACGGTCCGAGAGGACATGTGGGAGCTGGCTCGGGAACAGTACAAGGATCCGGCAGAACGGGAGGCCATCTTCTCCCGTGTGGTGGCCCAGTGCCGCTTGGAAACGCTGTTGGAACGTCATCCCTATGATCTCTCTGGCGGGGAACAGCAACGGGCGGCTCTGGCAAAAGTCATGTTGACGGCTCCGGATATCCTCTTACTGGACGAGCCAACCAAAGGTTTAGACGCTGTGTTTCAGCGGGAGCTGGCGGCGATTCTGCGTGGGCTGGCGGAGCAGGGGATTACAGTCCTGCTGGTCAGCCATGACTTAGATTTCTGTGCCCGCTATGCCCACCGATGCGCCCTCTTCTTTGATGGAAGTATCGTGACCGAGGGCACACCTCGGGCCTTTTTTTCCGGCAACAGCTTTTACACGACCTCGGCCAACCGCATGGCCCGGGACCTGCTGCCCCAGGCAGTGACAGCAGAAGATGTGATTTTGGCCTGCGGTGGAGCTGTCCCGCCAGAACCGGAGCCGCCGCAAACGTCGCTGCCTCCGCTAAAACCGGTGACGCAAGCCAACCCTATCCCGCTGGTTTCCAGGGAAAAGAAAAGACTCCCCAAACGAACGTTGCTGGCTATGGCATTGATTTTACTGCTC
>CAVCXN010000119.1:0-2094 GCA_963606215.1 uncultured Mycoplasmatota bacterium
TGAACATGGACATGATCAAGCAGGCCCAGAAGATGCAGGCAGACATGGAGAAGACCCAGGCTGAGTTACAGGAGAAGGAATACACGGCCACCGCAGGCGGCGGTGTTGTCTCCGCCACGGTGGACGGCAAGCACATGGTCAAGGCCATCACCATCGACCCCGAGGCTGTGGACCCCGATGACGTGGAGATGCTGCAAGATATGGTCATCGCCGCTGTCAACGAAGCCATCCGCAACGCCATGGACGATATGAGCGCCAGCATGGGCAAGATCACCGGCAGCATGAACCTGCCGTTCTAAGAAACGAAAAATTAGAATTTGATTTGAGTTTTAGGAGGAGTTTGGCATGAAGATCACCCTTTTAGAGCCTCTGGGCATCCCTGCCCAGGTGTTGGAGCAATACAAGGCCCGGCTGGAAGCCAAGGGACACAGCTTTACGGCCTACGGGGACAAGACTACCGATTCGGCAGAGCTGATCCGCCGGACGGGGGACAGCGACATCGCTATCATCGCCAACAATCCGTATCCCGCCCAGGCGGTGGAAGCTGCACCGAACCTGAAAATGCTGGACGTGGCCTTTACCGGCATCGACCACGTGGCCCTGGACGCCTGCAAAGCCAAGAACGTGATGATCTGCAACGCCGCTGGGTACTCTACCCAGTGCGTGGCGGAGCTGGCCATTGCCCTGACCATTGCCTGCCTGCGGAAGATGCCCGCCTGCGAGACGGCGACCCGCACCGGCGGTGTGGGCGGCCCTCTGCGCGGCCGGGAAATTTGTGGCCGGACCGTCGGCATCGTGGGCACCGGTGCCATCGGCACCAAGACAGCCCAGCTGTTCCTGGCATTCGGTGCCAAGGTCATCGCCTATTCCCGGACCGTCCGATCCGAGGTCGAGGCCATGGGCGTGGAGTACACGAGCCTGGAAGATGTGATGTCCCGCAGTGACATCGTCTCTATCCATACTCCCAACAACGCTGAGACGAAGGGCATGATCTCCAAGGACCTGATCGCCAAGATGCGCCCCGATGCCATCCTCATCAACGTGGCCCGCGGTGCCATCGTTGACAATGTGGCTCTGGCCGATGCCCTGAACCAGGACAAGCTGGCCGGCGCAGGCATCGACGTGTTTGACATGGAGCCGCCCATCCCCGCCGATTATCCTCTCCTGCACGCCAAGAACACCGTTCTCACTCCCCATGTGGCCTTTGCCACCGATGAGAGTATGCTCCGCCGGGCAGAGATTGTGTTCCAGAACGTAGAAGCCTATCTGGACGGGAAGCCGGAAAACGTTTGCAAGCTCTGAGCGCGCGAAGATCCTGAGAGAAAGAAGGCTCAGCTTCATGGAAGCCTACCAACACACCGTACAATATTATGAGACAGACAAAATGGGCATTGTCCACCACTCCAACTACATCCGCTGGATGGAGGAGGCACGGGTCGCCTATTTAGCCCAGCTGGGTTGGAACCTCGAGATGCTGGAAGCCATGGGCGCCATCTCTCCCGTCACTGGCCTGGAAGCCCACTATAAGCAGAACACGACCTTTCCGGAGGTTATTTCCATCCGCGTTTCCCTGACGCAGTACACCGGCGTTCGTCTGCGCCTGCACTATGTCATGGAAAACGCAGGGGGCGAGGCCGTCTTTGAAGGGGACAGTGAGCATTGCTTCCTGGATCCAGAGGGGCACATTCTCCGCCTGAAAAAGTCGTTTCCGGCATTTTCTCAGGTGTTGACCCAACAGCTGGAAGAAAAATAATTTGGTGCACAGAACAAAAGTCATCGCCCTGCATCTTTTTGGAAGGGCGATGACTTTTAGTTTTAGTTATTATTGTTGTTTTTCCTGGGCGCGGCGTTTGGCTTTCTCTTTCAAATGCGCCCGGATATCAAAGCAGAAGGGCGGGTACATGGCGGGGAAGGCCACACGGTTTTCCAGGCTGTAGCGAAAGAAATCAAAGAAGAAGGAATAGGGGATATCTAAACGCCCCTGGAGCTTGAAGAGGGAAAAGCCCATCTGATGAAGCTGGACCACTTCGTCCGTATCCAACGCAATGTTTCGCTCCTGCATCTTCCGCTGTTTCTTGTTGGGAACGTAGGGAC
>CAVCXN010000120.1:0-759 GCA_963606215.1 uncultured Mycoplasmatota bacterium
CCGCCGGGCCAAATGGCATGAAAAGGCCAAGGCCCCTGTCTCGCTCTCAGAAACGTCAAAGGAGGGCTGACCATGACAACCCCGCACCCCACCCCGCGCTTTGTTGCCATCCAGAGCAGCTATTGGGCCTGCTACTGCTGCATCATCAGCTTTTCCAGCGTCTACCTGCTGGACAAGGGCTTCAGCAATGCCCGGGTGGGCCTGGTCATCAGCATCGGCGGTCTGCTCTCCGCGATCATTCAGCCCAGAGTCTCCCGGGCGGCAGACCACTTGCAAAAGCTGAGCCTCCGTCTCTTCTGTGCCAGCGTCGCGGGCATCGCCCTGGTCGCCAGCGCCTGCCTGCTCTTCCTGCCGGGGAAACTTCCCCAGCTGGTGCTGTACGGGAGTCTCGTCGTGCTGGTCCAGCTGCTCATGCCCCTGTGCTCTGCCCTGGGCATGGCCTGTCTGAATCTCGGATACAAGCTCAACTTCGGCATTGCCCGGGGCGCGGGGTCTATTGCCTTCGGCATCTTCTCCGCCGTGTGCGGGCGGCTGGTGCTGTGGCTGGGGGCCTGGTCGGTGGCGGCGGCCATGCTGGCGATGCAGGCCGTCCTATTCGCCGCGATTTTATCCTTCCGCTTTCAAACCCCGGCCCCCGGCTTCCCGCCGCCGGAGCCGAAGGCAGAGGCCGCGCCCAAGCAAAAAGGCCAGTCATTCTTACGGACGTACCCCCACATGGTCTTCGTTCTGCTGGCCTCCTGCCTGCTCTTCATCAGCCAC
>CAVCXN010000120.1:769-2845 GCA_963606215.1 uncultured Mycoplasmatota bacterium
GCCACAATCTGCTCAATACCTTCGAGTTCCAGATCGTCGAGCACCTGGGGGGCGACAGCGGCTCCATGGGCACCGTTCTCTTCCTGCAATCCATCCTAGAGCTGCCTGTGATGTTCGGCTTCTCCCGACTCCTGACCAAGGCCGGAAGCCGGGTCTGGACCCGCATCTCCGGCGTGGGCTTTTTCCTCCACGCCCTGGGCTCCTGGCTCTCCCCCAACCTGGGTGCGCTGTACGCTGCCCAAATCTTTGAGATGGTGGGCTACGCCCTTTTCGCCATTGCCTCCATCTACTATATCAACGAAACGGTCGCCGAGACCCACCGCGTCGAGGGCCAAGCCTGGTTCACCATGGCGACGGCCCTGGGTAGCGTTCTTTCCGGACTCTTCGGCGGGAACCTGCTGGACCTCTCCGGCGTTCCCGCCCTGCTGGGCATGTCCACCCTGGCAGGCGGTGTGGGCATGGTTCTCTTCTGGTTCTTCCTGCGCCCGTCCAAACAGCCGAAAGGAGGCAACGCCTGATGTCTGGCTTTCCCATTCTCTGTGTGACCGACCGCTCCCTCTGCGCCCCGCGCTTTCTGGCGCAGGTAGAGGCCATTGCCGCCGCGCACCCGGCGGGACTCATCCTGCGGGAAAAAGAGCTGTCCGAAGCCGACTATCAGGCCCTGGCTTCGGACGTACTTAGCATTTGTAACAAGTATGATGTGCCCTGCATTTTGCATACGTTCACAGGTGTGGCCAGGGCATTGGGTGTCAAGCGTATCCACTTGCCCCTCCCTGTTCTACGGAAAAAAAGCAAAGAAACTCTTACGTTTTTTGACACCATCGGCGTCTCCTGCCACTCCGTCGCAGAAGCCCTGGAAGCCCAGTCCCTCGGCGCGGCCTATCTCACCGCCGGGCACATCTTCCTCACCACCTGCAAGCCCGGCTTGCCCGGCCGGGGCCTGGACTTTCTACGCCAAGTCACCCAGGCGGTAACCTTACCCGTCTACGCCATCGGCGGCATCACCGCCGACCGGGTGCCCGAACTGCAATCCGCCGGGGCCGCCGGAGCCTGCCTTCGCAGCAGCCTCATGCTCGCACCCGACCCCGCCACCGAACTACGACCTTACCAGGAGGTTTGATACCATGAGACTCAAAACCGCCCTCTCCATCGCCGGCAGTGATTCCAGCGGCGGCGCCGGCATCCAGGCCGACCTGAAAACAATGACCTGCAACGGCGTCTTCGCCATGAGCGCCATCACCGCCCTGACCGCCCAGAACACCACCGGTGTCACCGGCATCTACGAAGTCAGCCCAGAGTTCCTGGGCCAGCAGATCGGCTGTGTTCACCGACATCTACCCCGACGCGGTGAAAATCGGCATGGTCTCTTCCGCCCCTCTCATCCACGTCATCGCCCAACGCCTGGCCGACTATGACGCCCACAACATCGTGGTAGACCCCGTCATGGTCGCCACCAGCGGCGCGAAGCTTCTGGCCGACAACGCGATCGAGACTCTCTGCACCGAGCTGCTCCCCCTGGCAACCGTCGCCACCCCCAATCTGGCCGAGGCGGAGATTCTCTCCGGCCAGCGCATTGAAACCGAGGCTGACATGCTCGCCGTTGCGGAAACCATCGGCCAACGCTATCACTGCGCCGTGCTCTGCAAGGGCGGGCACAAGATCGGCGGAGCGGATGATCTGCTCTGGACACCGGAGGGCGTACGCTGGTATCGCGGGGAGCGCATCGACAATCCCAATACGCATGGGACGGGGTGTACCCTCTCTAGCGCCATCGCCGCGAATTTGGCGAAGGGGCTAGGTTTGGAAGAAGCGATTAAGCAGGCGAAGGCGTATTTGACTGGGGCACTGCGGGCCATGCTGGACTTGGGGCATGGGTCGGGGCCATTGAACCATGGGTACCGGCTTCAGAACGTCACCCGCATCTGATGCCAAATCACCCCACCATGCGTCGAGCCGGAAGTTCCCTCATCCACAAACCCAAACTTGGCGTAGTAATGCACCAAATGATCCTTACAGGTCAGCACCAACCCCTTCTTCCCCCTGGCCTTGCTCTCCGCAATGGCCGTTTCTAAGAGC
>CAVCXN010000121.1:0-9051 GCA_963606215.1 uncultured Mycoplasmatota bacterium
CCACTACCCTGGACTATGTGACCACCCTGACCTTTGAACAGAATGGGGCGGAATACATCTTCAGCTTCTGCGGCGACCGGGCCATGGACGTGAAGGGTGTGAAGACGCGCACGGTCCAGCTCAAGAATTACGAGACGTTCCAGTCTTCGATCTTAGCCCTGCTATTGGGACAGGTTTGAATCGAACCGGTCTAACTGGACAGAAGTACGAAACAGGAGTACACTGTACAGCAGGAATTTTTCTCCCCCCAGGGGAGCCAAAACTGACATTTGGAGTGAAACGAACCATGGACAATTTACAGAACTTCCGCCGCACCGACTACTGCGGCACCTTCTCCGCGGCCAACATCGGCCAGGAGATCTCCGTCTGCGGCTGGGTCCAGCGCCAGCGAAATCTGGGCGGCCTGATCTTTGTGGACCTGCGGGACCGCACCGGCCTGCTCCAGCTGTCCTTTGACGACAGCACCCCCCGTGATATTTTCGAGAAAGCCGCTTCCCTGCGCGGCGAGTATGTCATCGCCGCCAAGGGCCTGGTCCGGGAGCGGGAATCCAAGAACCCCGACCTGCCCACCGGCGACATTGAGGTGAAGGTCACGGAGCTGCGCCTGCTGGCCAAGGCCGAGACGCCCCCCTTCGAGATCGTGGAGAACTCCGATGTCAAGGACGTGACCCGCCTGAAGTACCGTTACCTGGACCTGCGCCGCCCCGACATGCAGCGCATGATTGCCCTGCGCCATAAGATCGTGAAGATTTGCCGGGACTACTTCGACGAGCAGGGCTTTTTGGAAATTGAGACGCCCATCCTGACCAAGTCCACCCCCGAGGGTGCCCGGGATTACCTGGTGCCCTCCCGCGTCCACCCCGGCAAGTTCTATGCCCTGCCCCAGTCCCCCCAGCAGTATAAGCAGCTGCTCATGCTCTCCGGTTTCGACCGCTACTTCCAGATCGCCCGCTGCTTCCGTGACGAGGACCTGCGCGCCGACCGTCAGCCGGAGTTTACCCAGATCGACCTGGAGATGTCCTTCCTGGATGAGGAGCAGATCCAGACCATT
Organism: uncultured Mycoplasmatota bacterium; assembly: GCA_963606215.1. GTDB lineage: Bacteria > Bacillota > Clostridia > Oscillospirales > Oscillospiraceae > Evtepia. The sequence continues at coordinate 1,052 of CAVCXN010000121.1, forward strand.
CAGGAGGGCTTCCTGAAGCGCGTTTTCAAAGAAGTGCTGGACGTGGACGTGCAGACCCCCTTCCTGCGGATGCCCTGGCGCGAGGCTATGGACCGCTTCGGCTCTGACAAACCCGACATGCGTTTCGGTTTTGAGTTACAGGACATCTCCGACCTGGTGAAGGACTGCGGCTTCGGCGTCTTCGCTGAGCCCGTCAAGGCCGGCGGCTCCGTCCGTCTTATCAACGTGAACGGCCACGCGAAAGACTTCCCCCGGAAGAAGATCGACAAGCTGGGCGAGTTCGTGAAGACCTACAAGGCCAAGGGTTTGGCCTGGGCCAGAATGCTGGACGGCAAAATCACCTCCTCCTACCAGAAGTTCCTGACCGACGAGGAGAACGCCGCCATCCTGGAGCGGGCCAACGCCAAGGACGGCGACCTGATCCTCATCGTCGGCGACGTGAAGGACGAGGTCGTGTTCGCCTCCCTGGGCGCTCTGCGGATCGAGTGCGCCAAGCAGCTGGGCATCCTGGACCCCAACGACTTCCAGTTCCTGTGGGTCACGGAGTTCCCCATGTTCGAGTGGTCCGAGGAAGAGGGCCGCTACCAGGCCATGCACCACCCCTTCACCGCCCCCATGCTGGAGGACGAGGACAAGATGCTCACCGACAAGGCCGGCTGCCGTGCCCGGGCCTATGACATCGTCCTCAACGGCACCGAGCTGGGCGGCGGCTCCATCCGGATCAACACCCCCGAGATGCAGACCAAGGCATTCGAGGCCCTGGGCATCTCCGACGAGGACATTCAGGAGCGCTTCGGCCACCTGGTCAACGCCTTCCAGTACGGCGCCCCCCCCCACGGCGGCCTGGCCTACGGCCTGGACCGTCTGGTGATGCTCATGACCGGCGCCTCCTCCATCCGCGACGTCATCGCCTTCCCCAAGGTCCAGAACGCCTCGGACCTCATGATGAACTGCCCCGACGTGGTGGACGATAAGCAGCTTGACGACCTCTCCATCGCCGTCACCCGCGTGGAAGAGACACCTGCTGAGGGCGAGGATTAAACCTCTTTCCAACTGACTGATAAAACAAAGGAGCACCTGCTGAAAAGGCAGGTGCTCCCCTTTTGTTATAACTCAACGTGCAAGTTGCTGTAGCCGCTTCCATGTGTCAGGATACCCCATGATTCGCATCACATCTTTGCTCGAAATAGTGTGTAGTTGTTTTTCCAGCTCGGAAAATGCCGCAGACATAGAAGCAATAAACTCCGTGGTATCCGCTGTGCCTAAGAGCCTGGCGAAGACGATGCCGATGGCATATACGTCATTGGTGCCGGAAGGATAGGAGCCGCTTTTGTCTCGTGCCAGCTCCAAACAGCTGAAATTTCCGATGCTGCGGGTGTGCAGATGCCAACGGAATTTCAGGTCAAAGAACCGCTCGTCATGGGCACACTGGTTGCGGGCCAGCCCACATAAGTTCATGTATTTGTGCAGCTCTTTTTCATCCACATGAAATTTTCGGGCGATGCTCTGCTTGTCTTGCGGCTTCATCAGTTTATAAAACATCGTGACTTTACCAAAGGTCAAGACGTTTACCAAGACCCATAGAGGAATGTAGCCATACTCTGACAGATAGTGTGTAACGGCCTGATGATGTTTGCTCATTTGCCGCGCTGTCTCCTGCTGGATATCTCCGAAGAGCTTGATAATAGGACCGATATTTTCTGAGACATTGTCAAAGTTTTCTAGCTTTAAGTAGTTGTCATGTCCGTACAGTGCAGAAAACTCGTGGGCCAAGACAGATTTGAAGGTATTCTCTACTTTCAGAAGATATTTGAGATAGATATGGCGAACGTCCCGGTCAAATTGGTAGAGTGCATAGAGTTCCTCAAAGGAAGTTCCTTTGAGATATCGTTCTTCAGAGGTCACAGGTACTTGGAGGAACAGGTCTTTATATCCGTTTACGATATTGTAGTAGTTTTCTGTTTCCAGGATACGCATGGCAGTGTCGCGTTGGGGGCCGTCTTCAATGACCATGCCCCGGCCACGCAGGATCTCTATGAGCTGGTCAACAGTATGATAGGCTTTGTCGATCATTGGTGTCACCTCAACCATAAAAAAGCCCCCGGGCCCGAAGGACACCGGAGGACGAACTGGCAAATCGATAGTGTATTTATTATAGCAGAGCAAGCCCAAAAGTCAAGCTGTCAGAGCCATAAAAAGTACACTCGATTTCCCCAATTAGGATATGCAGGAAAATAGATGGTATGCCTTATACATCCAGCACCAGCTCCACCGGGCAGTGATCGCTGCCGAAAATTTCGCTGTGGATGGCGGCGTCTTTGATCTGGGGGGCCAGGCGGTCCGACACGATGAAGTAGTCGATGCGCCACCCCACGTTCTTCTCTCTGGCGTGGAAGCGGTAGCTCCACCAGGAGTAGGCCCCTTCCAGGTCGGGGTACTTGGCCCGGAACGTATCGGTGAAGCCCGCCCCCAGCAAAGCCGTCATCTTCCCTCGCTCTTCATCGGTGAAGCCGGGGTTGCGTCGGTTGGTCTTGGGGTTCTTCAGGTCGATCTCATTGTGCGCCACATTCAGGTCCCCGCAGAGCACAACAGGCTTCTTCTCGTCCAGCGCCTGCAAATGTGCCCGGAACGCATCCTCCCAGGTCATGCGGTAGTCCAGCCGCTTCAGGCCATCCTGAGAGTTGGGGGTGTAGCAGCAGACGAGATAGAAGTCGGCAAACTCCGCCGTGATGACCCGCCCCTCGTGGTCGTGCTCCTCGATACCCAGGCCATAGGTCACAGAGAGCGGCTCGACCTTGGTAAAGACGGCCACGCCGGAATAGCCCTTCTTCTCCGCGCTGTTCCAAAACTGATGGTACCCTGGCAGGTCCAGGTCGATCTGCCCGGCGTGGTGCTGGAGCTTGGTCTCCTGCACGCAGAAAATGTCCGCGTCCAGGGCGGCGAACGATGCCATAAAATCTTTTTTCACACAAGCCCGCAGGCCGTTGACGTTCCAGGATATGAGTTTCATGTGCGGTTCTCCTATAGATTGAATTGACGAAGTTTCGTTCCGTCAGTCTTCGTTAAACTTTGATTTGGATTGACGAGAATTAGTATTCGGAAAGCAATTTCTGCGGTTCCTTGTATGCATGACTGTTTTGGTCTACTTACTGGCCATAAAAGTTTGCTGACCGCTCGGCGGGCATCCAAGCGGTCAGCGTAAATTCTGATTTGACTTTGGGCTAACCGCCGCCATGACGACGTCCCTTCATCATCTTCATCATAACATGTGATACCCCCGTTGTCAACAAGACAACGGGGGTATTTTTAGGGGCTAAACTCAGCCCTTCTCATGGGCCAGGATCGCGTCGGCGACCGGCTCCAGATAGTTCTTTTCCAGGCTCTCCACGGCGCCCTGGTCCATGGCGGCAGCCATGGCGGGGTCCATGGGGATCTGGGCCAGCACCTTGACGTTCAGGTCTTTGGCCACCTGCTCCAGGTTGCTCTTGCCGAAGATATAGTGCTTCTCACCGCAGTTGGGGCACTGGAAGTAGCTGTAGTTCTCGACTACACCCAGGATGGGCTTGTGCATCATGTCGGCCATACGAACGGCCTTGGTGACGATGAGGGACACTAGGTCCTGGGGAGAGGTCACGACCACGATGCCGTCCACGGGGATGGACTGGAAGACGGTCAGGGGCACGTCGCCAGTTCCGGGCGGCATGTCGATGAACAGGTAGTCCAAGTCGCCCCAGCGCACGTCAGTCCAGAACTGCTTGACGACGCCGCCCAGCAGACTGCCGCGCCAGATGACGGGGTCGCCCTTGTTCTCCAGCAGGAGGTTCAGGGAGATGACTTTGATGCCGCCGGTGGTGAGCTCCGGGAAGATGCTTTCGCCGTCGCCCACGGCGCGGGTGTTCAGGCCGAAGGCGGTGGGGATGGAGGGGCCGGTGATATCGGCGTCCATGATGCCGACCTTGTAGCCCTTCTTGGCCATGGCAGAGGCCAGGCAAGCGGTGGTGGAGCTTTTGCCCACGCCGCCCTTGCCGGACATGATGGCGTAGACGTGCTTGATGGCGGAGTCCTTGTTCAGGGGCGCGATGAGGTCTTTTGCCTCGGCGTTGTGGTCGCAGCTTGCGCCGCAGGTGCTGCAATCATGGGTACATTCTTCAGACATGGGATACATCCTTCCTTAAATAATAGTCATAACAGCCTGCGTGGGCCGCAGAGGTCTGCGGCCCTGACAGGGTGGGGGGAGTGAGGTCAGAAATCAGGTGTAGTCGTAAATGCCGCCGCCAATAAACTCCCGAATGAGAGACGCAGGCGGCACCAGCTCCGGATCAATGGGGTGGAATCCCTGGAAGCCCTCGATCAGCTCCAGCAGCTCCTGCCGCCGCACGTTCTCCTGGGGCACGGCCTCCAGCAGGGGCATGGCGTAGTTCTTCATCACCGACACCTCATAGGGCAGAGAGGAATCGAAAATGTAATTGGCCCGATGCTTGAAGGGGGAGATATAGAGCTTCTCGCCCCGGCGCACGTTGGCCCACATGTCCAGCGTTTCAGCCACGCCGGTGCCGCGGAAGTTGTAGTCCCGCACGGCCCGACGGGTCAGGCGCATCCAGGTGCCCTTGAAGCGCAGGTCCTCCCCTTCCACCACGTTGGAGCGGGCGGAGATATACAGGCAGGTGGCGTCGGGGTTGCGCCCGGCGCAGTCGTCGTTCAGGGCGTGGATGCCCTCGAAGATGGCGATCTCGTTCTTCTGTAAGCGCAGCGGTTCACCCAGGCGGTCGTTGCGCATCTGGCGGTCAAATTCAAAGCGGGGCACGATGATCGTCTCCCCTCTCGAGAGCTTGGCAAAGTGGTCGTTGAGCAGGTCCATGTCCATGCACAGGGGGGACTCGAAGTCAATGGACCCGTCCTTTGCCCGGGGAGCGGTCTTAGGATTCAGCGTCTTAAAATAGTTGTCCATGGAGATGGTGTGGGACAGTACGCCCCGCTTCTCCAGCTCCTCCTCGATCTTGAGGGCGGTGGTGGTCTTGCCGGAGCCGGAGGGACCGGACAGCAGGACGATGGGGCTTTTGGAGAGGTTGCTCAGGATGGCGTCCGCCGCCTGGCTGACCTTGGCGGCGTACTGGGCGTCGCACGCCTCCAAAAAGCCCGTCACATCCTGGTCGATGCGGCGGTTGATCTCTTGCAGCTGATAGGACATTGTACTGCCTCCTTTCAGGCACGTCAAGAAAGTTTTGCACAAAATGTCATATTTTTGTGAAAAGCTTGTAGTTTCGTTAGGATTGGGAAATCGTTTTACCAGGTCCAGCTGGCTTTTTCGGCTTGAATGGCTGCGGCGTTCTGCAAATATTCCTGGGGATACTTGGGGTTGGCCAGCCGCCGGACGGTCCTGCCGCCGATGGTCTTGGTCACGCCCCCGGCCCCCAGGGAGAGGACGGTGTGCAGCTCCTCCATCATGCAGATATTATACTCGTTTTCCCAGCCGGGCTTGCACCAGCCCACGTTTTCAAAGGACCCGGACATGAATTTCTGGCGGTAGAGATAGTAGGGCTGATACCCCGCCTGCCGCAGGGCAGACCAGGCGAAGTCCAGCATCCGGGCCACGTCCTCCCCGCTGGGCAGGGGGACGTTTTCCTGCCGCAGTCTGGCGCCCTTTTTCAGGGCCAGGGTGTGAACGGTGATGTTCTCCGGGTCCATGCCGATGACCTCATGCAGCGTGACGGCGAAGCCCTCCGGTGTGTCCGCCGGAAGCCCGGCGATGAGGTCCATGTTGATGGCCCCCACATGGACCTTTCGGGCCAGCGCATAGGCCCGCCGAATATCCTCTGCCCGGTGGCTCCGGCCGATGGTCTCCAGCACGAGGTCCGACATGGTCTGCGGGTTCACGGAGATGCGGTTCCCGCCCCCATCCCGGATGGCCTCCAGCTTGGCCTGGGTGATGGTGTCCGGCCGCCCGGCCTCCACGGTGAACTCTGTGCCGGGGGCCAGGTTAAAGGCCGTGTGCAGCCGGTTCAGCAGGGTCTGGAGCTGATCAGCGGCCAGCGTGGTCGGGGTCCCGCCGCCGATGTAGACGGTGCGGACCCGCTTCCCTGCCCGCCGTGCAGACGCCCCTGCCGCGTCGATCTCCCCAAACAGGGCGTTCAAATAATCCGGAATGAGCTTGTTGGCCGACCCCGCCGCCGAGATGAACGAGCAATAGGCACATCGCGTAGGGCAGAACGGGATACCGATATACAGCGAAATTTCTTCCGGCTTCAGGTCCCGCTTCACGGTCAGGCTGGCCTGGGCGCAGTCCATCGCCAGCTGCCGCCGGACGGGAGAGACGTGGTAGTGCTTCAGCATGGCCTCCGCCTGCCGGGGGGTGCTCCCCTCCTCCATGGCCCGGGTGGGCAGCTTCACCGGCCGCACGCCGGAGAGCATTCCCCAGGGCGGCTCAGTCCCCAGACACTCGATGGCGGCCAGGTAAAAGGCCCGCTGTAACGTCCGCCGGGTCAGGCGGGTGGATACTACGGGGTCGTTCGCCGGAAGGTCCGCCGTCTTCACCCGGCACTGGTGGATGAAGGTCTTGCCGTCCCGCCGCAGGACTGCCCGGGCGGTGCACCAGGTTTCCCCCCGGTGGAAGCCCAGTTCCAGTTCGTTAGCATCTTCCCCGCCGGGGGGTGTCATGGCCGGGTCGGGATAGACCGGCCGCTCCTGCGGGAAGAGGGTGAGCATGGTCTGCTCCACGGCATATTTCTCCTGGTGGCCGGTGAAGTAGAGGTTCATCGCAGGGCGTCCCGGACGAAGGGATTCCCGGCCCGCTCTGCGTCCAGAGAGGTCATGCTCTCATGGCCGGGGCACACCCGCAGGTTGCCCTCCAGGGACACCAGACGCTTTAACGACTGGAGAATCTGCCCGTAGCTCCCGCCGGTGAAATCCGTCCGGCCGCAGGACCCGGCAAAGAGCGTATCCCCGCAGAAGAGTACGTCCCCGACCCGATAGGTCACGGACCCGGGCGAATGGCCGGGGGTGTGGAGGACCTCGATGGGCGTCCCGCCGAAGTCGATGGTGTCCCCGTCCTTCACGGTGTGGATGTTCTCGACCGGACCGAGCAGCATATACTGGTCCCCTGCCCCGGTCCAGTTGACCTCTTTCTCGTGGACGTAGACGGGGATGCCGGGCCATTTTTTCAGCAGGCCGGGCACGCCCAGCACGTGGTCAAAGTGGCCGTGGGTGATGAGGATCATGGTCAGGGACAGGCCCGCCTTGCGAATTTCCTGGTCGATGTCATCCGGCTGGTCGCCGGGATCGACGACGATGCAGGTCTTGGCCTCGGGGTCTTCCAGCAGGTAGCAGTTGGTCCCGATCTGGCCCACCCGCATGCGTTTGATTTGCAGCATAAGTTACCTCGTTTTCTGATTAGATTGGTTGGAAAAGTTCCAGAATTAAAGCTCGATACAAAGGGTCACAGGGCCGTCGTTGACGGAGGAGACGGCCATATCCGCCCCAAACTCTCCGTGCTCCACATGGAAGCCGCGGTCCCGGCAGCAGGCCATGAACTTCTCATACAGCGGGATGGCGACGGCCGGCGGCGCGGCCTTGGTGAACCCGGGGCGGCGGCTTTTCAAATCGGCGTACAGCGTAAACTGCGACACCACCAGCAGTTCACCCCCGGCGGCGGCCAGGTTCAGATTCATTTTACCCGCGTCGTCGGCAAAGACCCGCAGGCCGCAGATTTTATCCGCCATTTTGTCGGCCAGCGCTTCCGTATCCTCCGGGCCGACGCCCAGCAGGACCAGAAAGCCCTTGCCGATTGTTCCCACCGTCTCCCCTTCGATGGCCACCGAAGCGGAGGAGACTCTCGTCACCACAGCGCGCATACACAGTTATCCCCCTTATGTGGATTTCTTTGGGTTTTTCTCTTACGATTAAATAGAGGAAAAGTCTGTTAAAGTATAGCACGAAGGGGCGGAAGTAGTCAACGCTATCCCATTTCAGAGTATCCCCGCCCAAACCAAAACGCATATAAAATG
>CAVCXN010000122.1:0-2050 GCA_963606215.1 uncultured Mycoplasmatota bacterium
GATCCCCGACTTGCGCTTCCACATGTTCGAGCAGCAGTATCAGGCCGAGGCCGAGCGCATCAGCGCCACGCTCTCCGAGGTGCCGGACCAGTATTTCCAGGAGTTGGAGGGGGAAGAGACGAACAACCTGCTGGCCAAGGATGGGGTGATTTATCTGGATAAAAGCGACACGAGGACCCTGCTGTTTTTTAACACACAGCTGAGTTTCTTTAGCTTCTATGGCTACTTATATTACCCAGAGCACAAACAGATTCAGGAGGACTACAATTTTGTCCACTGGATCAATGATGATTGGGCATGGGTGAGGGTTTATTGAGCGTTAATATACAAAAATCTAAAGGAGGTAAAGCTATGAAACACAAAGGAAGAACCATCGGGATCATCATCCTCTGCGCTGTGATCGCCTTATTGGTAATCAACTGGCAGGTCCAGCCGCTCCATAAATTGCGGAATCAAGACGCCGTCCCGACTTATGCCCACATTGTACGCTCCGGCGTAGATGGACAAACTGTCGTGGAAGTGACCGACCCGCAGGCATTGCAGGCCCTGCAAGATAGCGCCCGTCAAGCGGTGCCGCTCTGGGTGGGGCCAAGCTCACGCTCCTATATGTTGGAGGAGGGGGACATTTACCACGTTATCATCTCCGCAGGCACGGAGGACCTGGCCTATTTGACGGTGGACAGCAAAGGCTTTTTGAGCGCCGGTCATGCCCGCTACCACGTTTTCGGAACCTCTTGGCGGGACGCCGTGGAAAAGGCGTTCCAGCAGGGGGAAGTCATTGATTCGTAATGCAAAGGAGGAAGCTATATGAAACAAAACAGAATCGGAAAACGAAGCGTTGGCCTACTTCTCTCCGCGCTCCTGGCCCTCTCCCTCTGCCTGCCCGTCTCGGCGGTGGGCGGCGCGGGATACGCGGACCTGCGGGGCCATTGGGCGGAGAGTCAGCTCCAATGGGCGGTGGAGAAGGGCTATCTGACCGGAACCTCGGCCACGACCTTATCTCCCAATAAACCCCTGACCCGCGGGATGGCGGCGGTTATTTTGTATCGCTACGCAGGCAGTCCGGCGGCGGGGGAGAGCAGTCGGTTTTCGGATGTCCCGGCGGGGGCCTATTACGCTAAGGCCGTGGCTTGGGCGGAGCAGACAGGGCTGATGTCCGGCCGGGGAAATGGCCGGTTTGTGCCCCAGGTGGACGTGACCCGGGAGGAGTTTTTGACGGTGCTGTACCGTCTGCGGGTCCAGACCTACGGGGTGCCCGAACAGGTGGGACAGAACAACTGGGTCACGCTGGCGGACTATGACGACCAGGATGCCGTCAGCGCCTACGCCAGGGAGAGCCTGGCCTGGGCCGTGGGCGACCTGTTCCTGGCCCACAGCAGCACGGCGGGGACGGCCAATTTCCTCCGCCCCAAAGACGCTGTGACTCGAGCGGAAGTCGTGACCTTACTCAGCCGGTGTGACTGCCTGGCGGCGGGGAACCCGGCGCAAGTCTGCATCATCCATCCGGAGGAGATTGCGACCATCACCTTACGCCACGGCAGCGCCGCGCCCTATGACGTGACAGACCCGGCGGCCATCCAAGCCTTTGCCGAGCGGGTCAATGGCTTTACTTACGACCATATGCTGCGGACGAAACCCACCAGCGCGCCGGGGGCTTACTACTATGTTTGGCTCAAGGACAAGACCGGCGCCGTGGTGCGGCAGATGGCCCTGTCAGTCAACGGCATCGACGGGTGCGAAAAGACAGGGACAGACGGAAGCGAGGTTTTTTCGTTTTCCTGGTTGCAGAGTCTTCAAGATACATAAGATGCATAAGAAAAAGGGGTGTTATCCAATTTAAATGTCGGGTAACATCCCCTTTTTAAATTTTTTTCGTAAAATTTTATGTATTGTTGCACGATTTTGTGCAACTCCAGCCAATATATGCCCTTACTTGTAGAAGGATAGAGTTCCTTTAGTACTTGTAAGGGAGAAATGATCAATGTATCATAAACAGAACGTAGGAAAAATCATCATACCAAAGTTATATGATAGAAGCCAATGGGTACAG
>CAVCXN010000123.1:0-3997 GCA_963606215.1 uncultured Mycoplasmatota bacterium
CGGATGACCGAGGACGTGACCTTCGGGGCCGGCAGAAAGCAGGAGGCGGGTACGTCATACAGCAGCTCACAGTCGGCGTAATACTGACACAGGAGGGTAAAGGCCCCATACTGGGCCGTCCCCGCCTGGGCGCAGATGCGCTGGGCTACCTCTTTTTGAATCATCACCGTCACGGACTCGAAGCACCCCGCCTGGAGCAGGGCCGTGATGACCGGGGTCGTGATGTTATAGGGCAGGTTCGCACAGGCCACCGCCCGCAAGCCCGCCAGCTTCTCTTGGCAGAGGGCCGGAATATCCGTCTTCAAAATGTCCCCGGGCACGATCTCCACGTTGTCGTACTCCGCCATCGTCTCGGCCAGAATGGGAAGCAGCGTCCGGTCCAGCTCCACCGACACGACCTTCTCCCCCAGCTGGGCCAGCTGCGCCGTCAGCGGGCCGATGCCGGGTCCGATCTCCAGCACGCCGATGCCGGGTCCCGCGCCGGAGGCTTCCGCCGTCTGACGGGGCACCCAGGGCTGGATCAAAAAATTCTGGCCCATCTGCTTGGAAAACCGAAACCCATGGCGGCCCAACAGGGCCTTGATCTCTTTGGGGTTGCATAGATCCATACCAGTTCCTCCTGGAATATTTTCTTCATCATAGCATAGGGGGCCGTGGATTGCAATGGGAGATACAAAAAGCCCCGGTCTGTCGCAACAAACCGGGGCAGAAATCCAATATCTTGTTGGTAAAATCACTCGTTGCAGCGGTTGAGCAGCTTCTCCCAATTCTCATCCACATTCTGCTGCACGGCCTCGATCATCCACTCGTTGCCGGGCTTGAACATGTGGCGGAACCGGCCCTGCATCCGGAGGTATTCTTCCACCGGGCGCTTCTGCTTCGGCTCATAGCTCAAATGCCACACGCCGTCGATGACCTCAAAGAGGGGCCAGACGCAGGTCTCCACCGCCAGCTTGCAGATCTCAGGCAGCTTCTCCGTGGGGTACTCCCACCCTCTGGGGCAGGGAGCCATGACATTCAGGAAGCTGGGGCCTGGGGTGTAGATGGCCTTCTTCGCCTTGGTGTACAGGTCCCGAAAGTTGCCGATAAACGTCGTCTGGGCCACATAGGGGACGTTGTGGGCGGCGATGATGTCCGTCAGGTTCTTCTTATTCTGAGTCTTGCCGGGGATGACGGTACCCACAGGGGACGTGGTCGCCTTGGCAAAGCGGGGGGTGGAGGAGGAGCGCTGGATGCCGGTGTTCATATACGCCTCGTTGTCGTAACAGACGTAGGTCAGGTCATGGCCCCGCTCCATGGCTCCGGAGAGGGACTGGAAGCCGATGTCATAGGTTCCGCCGTCGCCGCCGAAGGTGATGAACTTCACCTCACCCTGGACCTTGCCCTTGCGCTTGAGGGCGTTGTAGGCCGCCTCCACGCCGGACAGGGTGGACCCGGCGCACTCAAAGGCGGTGTGGATGTAGCTGTCCTCATACGCCGTGTAGGGGTAGAGGAAGGAGCTGACCTCCAAGCAGCCGGTGGCGTTGCCGATCACGGCGCGGTCTTCCTCTTTCAAGGCCCGCAGCACACCCCGGACGGCGATGCCTGCGCCGCACCCGGCGCAGAGCCGGTGGCCGCCCACGAAACGCTCTTTTTTCTCCAGCGTCTTTTTGAAATGATAGGTTCTTTCTTCCATGACTGCTTACCCCCTCTGGCCCAGGTGGGTGTAGACCGGGCCAAGCTCCCCGCCGTTGGCGATGTCCGTCAGGCGGGCGTAGATGTCTTTGAAGTGCTCGGGCGTGATGTCGCGGCCGCCCAGACCGTAGACGTAGCCCACAGTGCGGGGGCGGTGTTCCAGATCATACAGTGCCCCGCGGACCTCGGAGAAGAGCGGCCCGCCGTTGGCGGAAAAGCTCTCGGCCTTGTCCATAATGGCCAGGGCCTTCACATGGGCCAGGGCCTGGGCCAGCTCCTCCGCCGGGAATGGGCGGAAGACGCGAATTTTAATAAGGCCGGCTTTCACGCCGTCCTTCCGCAGCTGGTCCACGGCGGCCTTGGCGGTACCGGCGGAGGAGCCGATGAGCAGGACGGCCACTTCTGCGTCCTCCATCCGGTACTCCTCAAACAGGCCGTACTTCCGGCCGGTCAGGGCCTCGAACTGTTTGGCGACCTCTAAGATGCGGGCCTTGGCGTGCTTCATGGCCTCGGCCTGCTGGACCTTATGCTCCATGTAGTGGCAGCCCAGGTCATAGGGGCCGACGGCCAGAGGGTTCTCTTCCTTCAATAAATAGTGTTCCGGGTGGTACTCCCCAACGAACTGCTTGACGGAGTCGGTGTCCAGCAGGACGATGTTCTCCAGGGCATGGCTGGTGATGAAGCCATCCTGACAGATCATCACGGGCAGGCGCACTTCTGGGGCCTCGCCGATGGGCATGGCCTGAAGGAAGTTGTCATAGGCTTCCTGATTGTTCTCGGCGTAGATCTGAATCCAGCCCGCATCCCGGATGCCCATGGAGTCGGAGTGGTCGTTGTTGATGTTGATGGGGCCGGACAGGGCACGGTTGACACAGGCCAGGGTAATGGGCAGGCGGGAGGAAGCCGCCACATACATCATCTCATACATCAGGGCCAAACCCGCAGAAGAGGTCGCGGTGATGGCCCGGGCGCCAGCCGCCTCCGCACCAATGCAGGCGGACATCGAGCTGTGCTCGGATTCCACGGGGACAAACTCGGTGTTTACCTCCCCGTTGGCCACGTACTGGGCGAAGTACTGGGGAATTTCGGTGGAGGGGGTGATGGGGAAGGCTGCCATCACGTCGGGGTCGATCTGCTTCATGGCAAAGGCAATGGCCTCGTTGCCGGAAAGACGTTCGTTGTAGTTCATGGCTGTCCGCCCTCCTTTACCGTGATCGCCCCGAAGGGACATACTTCGGCACAAATGCCGCAGCCTTTGCAATGGTAGTAGTCGATGCCCACCAGCTTGCCGTTCTGCACCGGCAGGGAGCTGTCGGGACAGAAGGGCACGCAGAGCAGGCAGCTGCGGCATTTCTCCGCGTCCAGCACGGGGGTGTCGGTGCGCCAGGCACCGGTGTTGACATAGCGGGCGGTGGCGGCTTCGTAGACCTCCCCGGCGGGGGTCATCTCCTGCCAGGGGGTGTGTTCATCAATGTCTTTTGCGCGTCGGATCATCCTGCCTGTACCTCCTCCCACGCCTGGACCAGGGCGGCCATATTGCCGGCGACGACCTGGGGCTTCGTGGCGAATTTATGGTGGAAGCTGTCTTCCATGTCTTTCTTGAACTTTGCCTCTTCCAGCACGCCGCTGACTTTCACGGCGGCGGCCAGCATGGGGGTATTGGGGAAGTTTTTGCCCAGCGTCTCCTCGGAGATGCGGCGGGCGTCGATGGTGCAGACCTTCCCCTGCCAGCCCCGGAGCTTTTCGCGGATCTGCGCGGGGCTGTGGGCGGTGTTCACGATCACAGCCCCCTCGGGGGACAGGCCGTGGGTCACGTCCACAGTGTCTAACAAAGTCTCGTCCACGACCACCACATAGTCGGGGTTTTCAATGTTGCAGTGGACGCTGCACCGCACGTCGCTGATGCGGTTGTAAGCGGTGATGGGGGCGCCCATGCGCTCCGGGCCGTACTCAGGGAAGCCCTGGACGTACTTGCCGGAGCAGAAGGCGGCGTCCGCCAAAAGCAGGCAGGCGGTCTTGGCCCCCTGTCCGCCGCGGCCGTGCCAGCGGAACTCGATCAATCCGTTTTCTTTCATCGTATCTATAAACCTCCCTGTGAGAAATGGTTGGGCGGAAGACAACAAAAGACCTCCGTCCTCAGTAAAAGGACGAAGGCCATAACAATTCCTTCGCTGTACCACCTGTTTACCTGCGTACCAACATACGCGCTCCTGCTAACGGGGGAATCCGGCAGGGCCTACTAGAGAACCTAATCGTTCTATCGTTCGGCCTACAGCTCAGGAGGGATCTTCAGGCTTCCGCGCTACTACCTTCGGGCTTACAC
>CAVCXN010000124.1:0-6050 GCA_963606215.1 uncultured Mycoplasmatota bacterium
AGGTGAAAATTATGAATCCATTATTCGTTGGCATTGATGTGAGCAGCAAGAACAACGTAGCCTACCTGATGAAGCCGGACGGCAACAAGCATTCCTGTTTTTCAGTGCAGAACAACTTGGGAGGTGCTAAACTGTTGTCGGAGAAAATCGTGTCGGCACTTCATTCCATGCAGCTCAACGATGTGGTAATTGGTCTGGAAGCCACCTCCATCTACGGAGACAGCCTTGTTTACGCGCTCCGTGAAGATGGCAGCCTGGGCCAGTTCCAGCGGAAGATCCATATTCTGAATCCAAAACAGGTTCGAAAGTTTAAGGATGCCTATCCTGACCTGCCAAAGAATGACTGGGTGGATGCCTTTGTGATTGCCGACCATCTCCGTTTCGGCAGAATTGCCAAGGAGGTCTATATGGACGACTATCGCTACCGGGCGCTCAGAACGCTTACCAGAGCCAGATTTGACATCATTCAGAACCTGACACGTGAAAAACAGCGGTTTGCTAACTACCTGTTTCTCAAATGCTCCGGTATTGCTCAGGCCAAGGACATTCAGAATACCAGTGCCACCACAATCGCGCTCATGGAACACTTTGAGACCGTGGATGACCTTGCAAATGCTGATTTGGACGAGCTGACGGCCTTTATCTCTGAAGCTGGCCGAGGTAGATTTGTCGACCCGGATGCTACCGCCAAAGCGGTGCAGGCTGCGGCCAGAGGGTCCTACCGTCTGCCAAAGACAGTGAACGATACTGTGAATCAGGCTATGGCCGTCTCTATCGCTTCTATGCGGGCATTAAAGGAACAGGTCAAGGTGTTGGACAAAGCCATCGAGCAGCAGTTTGAGATCATCCCCAATACGCTGACATCCATTCCCGGCATTGGCAAGGTCTACTCTGCCGGTATCATCGCTGAAATTGGCGATATCCACCGTTTCAACTCTCAGGCATCTGTTGCTAAATTTGCCGGTCTTGTCTGGCACAGAAATCAGTCCGGCGACTTTGAAGCCGAACATTCTCAAATGATCAAGTCCGGCAACCGCTATCTCCGCTACTACCTGCTGGAAGCCGCCAACTCCGTGAGAAGATGCGACTCCGAGTTTCGGCGCTACTATGACCTCAAATTCAAAGAGGTCAACAAGTACCAGCATAAACGCGCACTCGCCTTAACTGCCAGAAAACTGGTCCGGTTGGTCTTTCGACTGCTGAAGGACAACCGCCTGTATATCCCGCCGGAGAGCTAAGCACACTGCTTGCTGCTCTGGTGTCCAAGCCCTGTTTCAAAAAATGACAGGAGCAGGGCTTAGTTTGGTGTTGCCTTTTTACAGCCAACATAGTTCTTTTGCTCCACTTTCCTTCAAAATTTTATTGCATCACCTACTTGACTTCATACCATTGGACTTCTTTGTTCTGAAGCGGGTCGAGCTTGTCCCCTTTCGGGTGAGAACTCTATTTTATACTAGGCGGCTGCATCTTGTCAAGACGGCCTCAAAATAGTCCGGAAACGGACAGGATACCGTGACCGGCTCTCCCGTCCGGGGATGCCGGAAGGTCAGCCGCCGGGCGTGCAGACACTGCCCCGCCAGCTCCGGGAAGCCCTTCCGCTGGCCCCCATACACCGGGTCCCCCAGCACGGGGTGCCCCAGGGCAGACATGTGCACGCGAATCTGATGCGTTCGCCCCGTCTCCAAGCGGCATTGGATGTGGGTGTACCCCGGGTACCGGGCCAGCACCGTCCAGTGGGTCACGGCCCGGCGGCCATTCAGATGGTTCACCGCCATCTTTTTCCGATCCGTGGGGTGCCGGGCAATGGGCAGGTCTACCGTGCCGCTGTCCTCCCGCAGGTTGCCTACGACCACGGCCTCATATTCCCGATACAGGCTGTGGTCCTGTAACTGCTCGGCCAGGGCGAGATGCGCCGCGTCGTTCTTGGCGGCGATGATCAGTCCGCTGGTGTCCCGGTCAATGCGGTGGACGATGCCGGGCCGCAGCTGGCCGTTGATGCCGGAGAGACTTTGGCCGCAGTGATAGAGCAGGGCGTTGACCAGGGTCCCGTCTGGGTGCCCCGGCGCTGGGTGAACGACCATCCCCACAGGCTTGTTCACCACGATCACGTCCCCGTCCTCATACACCACGTCCAAGGGGATGTCCTGGGGCACGATCTCCACCGGTGTAGGGTCGGGGATGCACACGGCCACCTCATCCCCCGCCTGGAGCTTGTCGTTCTTCTTGAGTGCCTTGCCCCGGCGGAGCACTCTCCCCTCTTCCAGAAGCTTCTGCGCGGCGGAGCGGGTCAGGCCCTCCAGAACGCCCGCCAGATATTGGTCGGCCCGCAGGCCGTTTTGTTCCACGGTGAGGGTGACGTTCATGCTTTCTCCTCCGGCTTTGGTTCCTTGCTGTAGGTAAAGATCACGTGGATGCACAGCAGCACGCCGCCCACCACAACGCCGATGTCCGCCACGTTGAAGACGGGGAAGTTCATGAACGTGGTGGCGAACATATCCGTCACGAACCCGAACAGCAGACGGTCGATAAAGTTCCCCACGGCGCCCCCCAGCAGCAGGGCCAGGGAGAGCATCCCGATGGGCTTCGGCAGGGCCTTTTTCGCCAATGCCGCCGCCAGCAGCACCGACACCACGCCGGACAGCAGCGCCAGCATCCAGGTGTGCTGGTTGAACAGCGAGAACGCCGCTCCGGTGTTCTGAATGTACGTCAGGTCCAGCCCCGGCAGAAACGACAGGGACAGGTGGAGCGGGATGCTGGCCCGAACCAAGTATTTCACCACCTGGTCCACCACCACCACCGCCGCGGCCAGGACGAAGTAGAGTATGGGCAAAGGAATTCGCCTCCTTGTAAAATGATCAAATCAGGTACCGCTTCACCAGCGGCACCCTCCGCAGCACCAGCCACGTCACAAACCCGCATGCCACCAGCACCACCGTCTCCACCGGCGCGGACCATAGCGGGTTCAGCGCTCCGGTATAATACCCCGCCTTCATCAGCAGGTCCAGGAAGAACAGGTGGACCAGATAGATGCAGAAGGATGCCTTCGAGAGCGTCAGCGTGACCTTCCGCACCCACTCCCCCGGCTTGGCGTGGAGACACAGGCCAAACAGCCCGACGGCCTCCAGGACCACCCCGGGGGCGTTCCCCTGCAGCAGGGTCCAGCACAGCTCCCCCCGGCGGAGGGACAGTGCCAGCGTTCCGAAAAACGTCAGCGCAAAGCCGCCCAGATACAGCAGGGCGTAGCACTTCGCGGGCAGCTTCTTTCCCTGCGTGTGGAGCAGCCACCCCAGCACGCCCAGGCCAACGGCCATGCCGGTGAAGCGCATCCCATACTCCCGCACGGTCCCCTCCGTCAGGGAGAAGGGCCAGAAGGTGAAGAGGGTGGGCAGCACGCTCCCGCAGAGCAGCCAGAGGGTCAGACCATAGGTCAGCAGAGTCTTGCCCGCCTGGGCCGTGAAGAGCCGCGTCAGGGGCAGCACGGCGTACACCAGAAGAAGGATGACCAGGTAATACAGATGGTCCCGATGATGAAACTTAAAAAACTCCCGGATGGCCCAGGAAAGCCCCGGCCAGTTCAAATCGCCTTGGATCAAAAGCCCCCAGACCAAATAGGCTGTGGCCCAAAAGACCAGGGCAACGGCGATGCGAAACATATATTTGCCCCACAGAGTCCTCAGGGGCAGGTCCCGCCCGGGGTCCAGGAACAGCGCCCCGGAACACATGAGAAACAGCGGCACTGCGCACCGCAGCAGCGAGCTCCAGAAAAGATTCGCCGTCCACGCTCCTGAGCCAAAGGCCCAGTTGAACCCGCCTACGGCAGTGGCGTGGATGAGGACCGTGCCGAAGATGGCGACGGTCCGCACCAGATCCAGGTCCGGCTGCCGGGCCTGGGATGGGATCGACAAGACGTCCCCTCCTCTCTGTCTTTGCGTTGGAGATGAAAACTGCGGCCGGCCCTTCGGCCGGCCGCAGGAGCATGTCTTTGCTTGTAGGGTACGCCTTACACCAGAGACTGGATGACCTTGGCGCAGCGGGGGCACAGGCCCTCGGCGTTCACGGTGGGCAGAACCTTCCAGCAGCGCTGGCACTTGCCGCCCTCGGCGTTCTTCACAGAAGCCTTGATCTCGTCGCCCACGGTGACTTCCACCTGGGAGACGATGAGCAGGTCGGCCAGGTCGCCCGCGTCCATCTCGGCCAGGAACGCATCCTCGGCGGGGACGGTCAGGACGATGTCGGCCTCCAGGCTCTTGCCGATCTTCTTCTCGGCACGAGCGGCCTCCAGGACGCCGTTGACCACGTCGCGCACGGCGATGATCTTGTCCCACTGGGCCATTTCGTCGGCGCTCAGAGCGTAGTCGGCGAAGGGCTGGTTCATGTCGTTGAAGACCACGTTGCGGCCATCGACGCCTGCGGCGTGGGGCATGGACTGCCAGATCTCGTCGCCGGTGAAGCACAGCACGGGGGCCATAATCTTGGTCATGGTGTCGAGGATGAGGTACAGGGCGGTCTGGGCAGAGCGGCGGGCCGGGGCGTCCTTGCCCTCGCAGTACAGACGGTCCTTGATGATATCCAGATAGAAGTTGGACATCTCCACCACGCAGAAGTCATTGACGGCGTGGGTCACGACGTTGAAGTCGTAGTCGTCATAGCCCTGGAAGCACTTCTGGATGAGGGCGTTCAGGCGGGTGACGGCCCACTTGTCCAGCGCCAGCATCTCAGCGGGCTGCACCAGGTTGTCGGGGTCGAAGCCGTTCAGGTTGCCCAGGCAGTACCGGGCGGTGTTGCGGAACTTCAGATAGTTCTGGCTCAGCTGCTTGAAGATCTTCTCGGAGCAGCGCATATCGGCGTGATAGTCGGCGGAAGCGGCCCACAGACGGATGAGGTCTGCGCCGTACTTGTTCATGATGTCGTAGGGGTCCACGCCGTTGCCCAGGGACTTGTGCATGGCCTTGCCCTCGCCGTCCACGGTCCAGCCGTGGGTGATGCAGGTCTTGAAGGGGGCCTTGGCGACCCCGGTGGAGCCCACGGCGGTCAGCAGGGCGGCCTGGAACCAACCGCGGTACTGGTCCAGACCTTCCATGTAGACATCAGCAGGCCAGAAGCCCTGGTCCTTCTGCATGGAGGCGAAGTGGGAGGAGCCGGAGTCGAACCAGCCGTCCAGGGTGTCCTCTTCTTTCGTGAAGCCGTTGGACTTGCCGCAGTGGGGGCAGGTGAACCCGGCGGGCAGGATGTCCGCGGCGTCCTTGGCGAACCAGGCGTTGGAGCCTTCCGCGCCAAACAGGTCGCTGATGAGCTGAATGGTCTCGTCGGTCACGATGGGCTTGCCGCAGTCGTTGCAGTAGAAGACGGGGATGGGCAGACCCCAGCGGCGCTGACGGGAGATGCACCAGTCGGCGCGCTCCCGCACCATGGCCTTCATGCGCTCCAGGCCCCAGGCGGGCACCCAGCGGACCTCTTCACAGGCTTCGCAGGCGGCGTCCTTGAACGTCTCGACGGAGCAGAACCACTGGGGGGTGGCGCGGAAGATGATGGGCTTCTTGCAGCGCCAGCAGTGGGGGTAGGAGTGGACAATCTCTTCGGAGGCGAACAGCGCGCCGCTCTCCTTCATGTCGGCCAGGATGATGGGGTTGGATTCCTCGGTCTTGAGACCGGCGTACTTGCCCGCATAATCGGTGTGGCGGCCCTGGTCGTCCACGGGCACGACCATGTCCATGCCGTAGCGCTTGCAGGTCTCATAGTCGTCGGCACCAAAGCCGGGGGCGGTGTGGACGCAGCCGGTACCGGAGTCCATGGTGACGTAGTCGGCCAGCACCAGACGGGAGGTCTTGGGCAGGAAGGGGTGGTCGGCCAGCATGTTCTCGAAGAAGGAGCCGGGGTGGGTGGCGACGATCTCATAACCCTCGATCTTGCCGACCTCCATGACCTTCTTCACCAGGGCCTCAGCCATGATGTAGACCTCACCGTTGGGGGCCTTCACCAGAGCGTAGCTCTCGTCGGGGTGCAGGGCGATGGCCAGGTTGCCGGGCAGGGTCCAGATGGTGGTGGTCCAG
>CAVCXN010000125.1:0-7221 GCA_963606215.1 uncultured Mycoplasmatota bacterium
ATAGGTCACAACGGGTTCCAGGAGCGGAGCCGGGGCGGGCGGCTCCGTGCCGAAGCCTTGGCCGGGCCAGGTCTGGCTCAGGCCCAGCAGGGCGCAGACTTGGCCGGCCTGCACCTCGCTCACTGCCTGGAATTTTTCGCCGGAGTAGAGGCGAAGCTGGGTGACCTTTTCCTCGACGATCTCTTCTCCGTGGAGGGGGTAATAGGAAATGGGGTCGCGAACTTTCAGCGTCCCGCCGGTGAGTTTGGCATACGTCAAACGGTTGCCCTGGGGGTCCCGGGCGATCTTGAAGACGCGGGCGGCGAAGTCTTCGCCGTAGGCGGGGGCTTCGGTGTAGTCCTCTAAGCCCTGTAAAAATTCGGTGATACCGTCCAGGTGCAGGGCAGAGCCGAAGAAGCAGGGGAAGAGCTTGCCCAGGCGGATGAGGCCGGAGATGTCGCGAGGGTCTACTTTTCCGGTGTCCAGGTATTTGTCCAGCAGGGCGTCCTCCCGCATGGCGATGGCTTCCAGCCAATCCTCGTCTTGCTCGGTAAAATCAAGACAGCCCTCGTCCAGATGCTTGCGGAGCTGGGCCATGAGCGCGGCACGGCCTGCGTTGGGTAAGTCCATTTTGGTCAGGAAGAGAAAAGTTGGGATCTGCCGCTGCCGCAGGAGCCGCCAGAGTGTTTCCGTGTGAGCCTGCACGCCGTCGGTGGCGCTGATGACGAGAATGGCGTAGTCCAGCACTTGCAGGGTGCGTTCCATTTCGGCGGAGAAATCCACGTGGCCGGGGGTGTCCAGGAGCGTGACGGACAGGTTCTCCGTCTCGAACAGGGCCTGCTTGGAGAAAATGGTGATGCCCCGGGCGCGTTCTAATGCGTGGGTGTCCAGATGGGCGTCCCGGTGGTCCACCCGCCCCAGGGCGGGGATGGCCCCGGCGGTATACAGTAAGGCTTCGGACAACGTGGTCTTGCCAGCGTCCACGTGGGCCAGAATGCCGAGTACAAGTCGTTTCATAGGGTACCTCCCAAGAGGGTGTTGGTTTGAAGGTATTATAGCAAAAAAACACCCGGCAGTGCAAGCGCACTGCCAGGCGTTTTGAGGGGGCAAACTCAAGCGGGGGGATTGCCGGTGTAGAGCTGGTAGTAGCGGCCCTTCTTTTCCATCAGCTCTTCGTGATTGCCGCGCTCGATGATGCGGCCCTGTTCCAGGACCATGATGCAGTCGGCGTTGCGGACGGTGGAGAGACGGTGGGCAATGACGAAGGTGGTGCGGCCGTACATGAGGCTGTCCATGCCCCGCTGGACCAGCAGCTCGGTCCGGGTGTCGATGGAGGACGTGGCCTCGTCCAGGATGAGGACGGGAGGATCGGCGACGGCGGCCCGGGCGATGGCCAGCAGCTGCCGCTGACCCTGGCTGAGGTTCGCGCCGTTGCCGGTGAGCATGGTGTTGTAGCCCTCGGGCAGGCGGCGGATGAAGCCGTCGGCGTTGGCGAGCTGGGCGGCGGCGATGCACTCCTCGTCGCGGGCGTCCAGGCGGCCGTAGCGGATGTTTTCCATGACGGTGCCGGTGAAGAGGTTCGTGTCTTGCAGGACGATGCCCAGGCTGCGGCGGAGGTCATCTTTTTTGATGCGGTTGATGTTCACGCCGTCGTAGCGGATTTTGCCGTCCTGGATGTCGTAGAAGCGGTTGATGAGGTTCGTGATGGTGGTCTTGCCCGCGCCGGTGGAGCCGACGAAGGCGATCTTCTGGCCGGGGGTGGCGAAGAGGTTGATGTTGTGCAGGACGATCTTCTCCGGGGTGTAGCCGAAGTCCACGTCGTCGAAGGTCACGTCGCCCTTGACGGGGACGTATTTTACGGGCAGGTCATCTTTCGCCGGGCGCTTCCAGGCCCACTGGTTGGTGTGCTCGGTCGTCTCGACCAGGTTGCCGTCGTGGTCTTCCTTGACGTTTACCAGCTCCACTTGACCTTCGTCCACTTCCGGTTCTTCGTCCAGAAGCTTAAAGACACGGTCGGCACCGGCCAGGCCCATGACCACGTAGTTCAGCTGCATACTGATCTGGGAGATGGGCATGTTGAAGCTCTTGTTGAAGGTCAGGAAGCTGGCCAGACCACCCAGGGTGAAGCCGCCGATGTTGCCCAGGGCCAGAATACCGCCGACCATGGCGCAGAGCACATAGCTGACGTTGCCCAGCTGGGCGGAGATGGGCATGAGCAGGCTGGAGAAGGTGTTGGCGTTCTGAGAGCTGTGGAAGAGGGATTCGTTGCGGCGGGTGAACTCCTCCGTGCTCTTCTCCTCGTGGCAGAAGACCTTGACGACCTTCTGGCCCTCGATCTGCTCCTCAATGAAGCCGTTGATGGAACCCAAATCTTTCTGCTGGGCCACGAAGTAGCGGCCGGAGAGAGCGCCTAATTTCTTGGTGGCGAAGAGGACCACTAAGACCATGCCGATGGTGATGCCCGTCAGGGGCAGGCTCAGGATCAGCATGGAGACAAAGACGCTCACTACGTTGATGGTGCAGTTGAGCAGCTGGGGCAGGCTCTGGCTGATCATCTGGCGGAGGGTGTCGATGTCGTTGGTGTAGATGGACATGATGTCGCCGTGGGCATGGGTATCAAAGTAGCGGATGGGCAGCTTTTCCATGTGGGCGAAGAGGTCCTGCCGCAGGTCCCGCAGGGTACCCTGGGTGACGTAGATCATCACGCGGGACTGGACGAAGCTGGCGATGACGCCGCAGGCGTAGAACAGGGCCACGCGGGTGATGGCGTGCATGAGGCCGCTGAAATCCGCCGTCTGCCCGGCCTGGACCTGCTGGACCAGGGGGAGAATATAACTGTCGATGAGGGTCTTCGTAAACAGGGTGCCCTGCACCATGGCGAAGACGCTGACGAAGATGGAGATGACCACAAAAATGAGGTGCAGCCAGTATTTTTTGCCGACGTATTTTAATACGCGGCCCATGATCTGGCTGGGGTTGTCCAGCTTGGGTCGGGGGCCGCGGCCCCGCTGCCCGGGCATGGTTCTTGCTTTCTCTGCCATTAACCTTCGCCTCCTTCGTCAAAGTCGCCGCCGCCGTTGGTCTGGGATTCATAGACTTCCCGGTAGATGGCGTTGCTGTTCAAGAGTTCTTCATGGGTGCCGAAGCCGCTGATCTGGCCGTCGTCCATGACGAGGATGCGGTCGGCATCCTGGACGCTGGACACGCGCTGGGCGATGATGAACTTCGTGGTGTCCGGAATCTCCTGGGCGAAGGCCCGGCGAATTTTTGCGTCGGTGGCGGTGTCCACGGCGGAGGTGGAGTCGTCAAGAATCAGGACCTTGGGCTTTTTCAGCAAAGCACGGGCGATGCAGAGCCGCTGGCGCTGGCCGCCGGAGACGTTGGTGCCGCCCTGCTCAATGTAGGTGTCATAGCCGTCGGGCATTTTTTCGATGAACTCATCGGCACAGGCCAGGCGGCAGGCCCGTTGGCACTCCTCCAGACTGGCGTGCTCGTCGCCCCAGCGGAGGTTTTCTAAAATGGTCCCGGAGAAGAGAACGTTCTTTTGCAGGACCACGGAGACTTCGTTCCGCAGGGTTTCCAGGTCATACTCCCGCACGTCCCGGCCACCGACGAGAACTTGCCCGGCGGTCACGTCATACAGGCGGCTGATGAGGTTCACCAGACTGGTCTTGGCGCTGCCGGTGCCGCCGATGATGCCGACGGTCTCGCCGGATTTGATGTTCAGGTCAATATCCCGCAGAACGGGCTTTTCTGCGTCCTTGCTGTAGGCAAAGTCCACATGGCGGAACTCCACGGAGCCGTCGGGGATGTCGAAGACGGGGTGCTCGGGGTTGGTGAGGTCCGGTTCCTCGTCCAGCACCTCGCAGATACGCTGGGCGCTGGCGGTAGACATGGAGACCATGACGAAGATCATGGAGAGCATCATGAGGCTCATTAAGATGCTCATGCAGTAGGTCAGCAGGTTCATCAGCTCACCGGTGGTGAGGCTGCCCGCCACGATGAAGTTGGCACCCAGCCAGCTGATGAGCAGGATGGAGGCGTAGACGGTGAAGTTCATGAGGGGCATGTTCCAGGAGAGAATTTTCTCGGCGGAGAGAAAGCGCTCATAGATGTTCTGGGCGGCCTTGTGGAACTTGGTGGTCTCGAACTGTTCCCGGACATAGGCTTTCACGACGCGGATGCCGGAGATATTTTCCTGCACGCTGGCGTTCAGATCATCGTACTTCTGAAAGACTTCCCGGAAGTACTTCATGGCCTTGCTCATGATGAGAAACAGCAGGGCACCCAGGACGATGACGGCGACCAGATAGATGCTGGCCAGCTTGCCGTTGATGGCGAAGGAGAGAACCATGGCGATGAGCATGGTGGCCGGGGCACGGGTGCACATTCGCAGGATCATCATGTAGGCGTTCTGGACGTTGGTCACGTCGGTGGTCAGCCGGGTGATGAGGCTGGAGGTGCTGAATTTGTCGATATTGGAAAAGGAGAAGGTCTGGACCTTCTCAAACATGGCCTGCCGCAGGTTCTTGGCCAGACCAGCGGAAGCCTGGGCGCCGAAGCGGGCGCTGACGATGCCCAGGGTCAGGCTGATGGCAGCCATGAGGAGCATGATGAGGCCGGTGACTTTGATGTGGTGAATGTCACCGGCGGACACGCCCTTGTCGATGATGGAGGCCATGAGCAGGGGGATGATCATCTCCATGACGACCTCGCCCAGCATACAGACGGGGGTCAGGATGGAGACGCGCTTATACTCCTTGACCTGGGATAGGATGGTTTTTATCATGGGGACCCTCCTTTGGGGAATTGAGATTGGCGCGGATGCGTTGGCAGAGGGAGAAGAAGGTGTCAACTTCGTCCGGCGTGAGGCCCTGGATGGCCAAAGCCTCGACCTCCGTAAAGACCTGGAAGGAGCGCTGACAGCTCTGCTCGCCCAGTTCTGTGAGACAGAGCTTTTTCAAGCGGGCATCTCCCGCTACGCTCTCCCGGCGGATGTAGCCCTTTTGCTCCATGAGCTTCACCAGGCCCGTGACAGACGAGCGGGTGATGTTGAATGCCTCTTCAATGTCTTTCTGAAACACGTCTCGCCCCTGGTTGTGCTTGAGGTAGCCCAGGATGCGGCCGTGCATGATGGTCAGCTCGTCGATGCCGCAGGCTTTGGCTTCCTCCCGGACCCTCCGGCCAAAGGCATGGTCCAGGACTTTGATCTGCCGCCCGAACAGGCGCTCCGGCGGCTGGTGACAGGACACGGCGATCCCTCCTTTTGTTGTTTGGTTCCGAATTGTTTGCTTCTAAACTGTTCGGTAACGTACATTCTAGCAGACTGCCCGGAAAAGTCAACCGTTAGTTTGTATAATTCCCGGTTTTTTACGGAGCTATGTTTTTGGCACCCTGACAAGGGGAGTGCCAGAATGAAAAAAATACGCCCCAGCCACAAAAGCGTAGCTGGGGCGTGATAGGGGGGAAGGTGCTTCGCAGAGCGCAAACTTACTCCGCGTAGTTGGTGAAGTAATTCTGGATGACGATGAAGGGGGTGCCCTTGTCGCCGGAGCCGGAGGTCAGGTCGCACAGGGAGCCGAGCAGGTCAGTGTACTGGCGGGGGGTGGTGCCCTCGCTGCTCATGTCGCCCACCAGGTCGTGGTGCTTGGACTTGATCTCCTTCTGGATGGCGGCCTTGAGTTCGTCGCCGGAGAGATCGGCAAAGTCATTGTCGGCCAGGAACTTGAGCTTCAGCTCGTTGGGCTTGCCGGCGAGACCGGCGGTGTAAGCGGGGGAGACGACGGGGTCCGCCAGCTCCCAGATGCCGCCCACGGGGTCCTTGAAAGCACCGTCGCCGTAGACCATGACCTCGACCTGAATGCCGCGCTCCTTCTGGATGCGGGCCTGGATCGCATCGACCACGGGCTGGCAGTTGCGGGGGAAGAGCTTGAGCTTTTCCTCGGTGGCCTTGTTGGAGCCGAGCAGACCGTACTTGTCGTGGTAGCCGCTGCCGTCCACGGGGGCGGACATGACGTCAGCCAGGGTGTAGACGGTCTTGCCGGGCATGGCGGCCAGGGTGTCGCGGGTTTCGTTGCGGGTGTGGATGTCGCAGCAGAGGATCTGGTCGCAGAACTGGGCGATGTAGCGGCAGTCGTTGGAGAAGATGAAGGTGGCCTTGGCCCCCTCTGCCTCGATGACCTGGCGGTAGAAGTCCAGGTAGTTCACGCCCGTGAAGGGGTGGACGGGAGAACCGAAGGTGTCGATGAAAGAGGCTTCCTCGAAGTCATACACGCCGCTGTAGCGGTTCTTGACGTAGGCGGCGCGCTCCATGAGGGGGTTGCCCACCTCGTCGTTGGGGTAGCTGAAGAGGATAACCACCTCATCCATGGCGCGGGCCATGCCCTTGAGACACATGGAGAACCGGTTGCGGCTGAGTATGGGGAAGACCAGGCCCAGCTTCTTGGCCGGGTACTTTGCGGCGATGTCCTTGGCGACCTGGTCCACGGTGACATAGTTGCCCTGGGCGCGGGCTACCACGGACTCGGTGACGGCGATGATGTCGCGGTTTTTCAGGCTGTAGTTGTCCTCAGCCTCGGAAGCGTAGACGCTCTTGACCACGATATCTACAATATCGTCGCCCTCCCGGATGATGGGGCCTTGCACGCCCCGGGAAATAACTCCTGCCATGGTGTGATTCCTCCAGTTATATGAGAATAGGAAAATTTCAAAAGAAAATGACCGGAACTATTATACTAGGGTTTGGGCAGGTTGGCAAGGGATTTTTGCGAGAAAACAGGGACTTTAATGCGAGAGCTCGCAAACCTTGGTCTTGCCGGCTGCACGGGAATACACCCGCATCAAGGCCCGGAACACCAGCCGGACAAAGGGGCCGCAGTAGAGCAGCTGCCAGAGCAAGGCCATGGGTAGGTTGAGGGCGAAGGTCTGGAGCCAGGCGAAGAAGCTGGGCTGCTGGAAGAGCAGGGTGGCCAGCAGGCTCATGGTGGGGCACATGATACAGATGATCATGAGGGAGATGGCGTAGGTAATGAACTGGGGCCGGTCCGTGGGGCGGAGGACGGTGAAGGCCAGCTTTGCAGCCAGCTTGCCCACCACGAAGAATTCCAGAACAAAGGCGACGGCGGCCATGAGCGGTAGCTCGTTGAGAGCCAGACGGAAGGACTGGGCGCTCACGCCGCCCAGGTCCAGGGAGATGTTGTAGACGATCATTCCATAGACCATCAGCGTGGCCATGAGCGCGGT
>CAVCXN010000126.1:0-4267 GCA_963606215.1 uncultured Mycoplasmatota bacterium
GTAGCTATTGGCGTCGCCTAAGACGGCATCGACAGTGAGGGTCACACCGTTGTCCGTCACGCTGGCCCCGATAGGCTGGGCCATTTCTCCCAGGACCTGGGTCTGCTCGGGCTGGTGGCCCAGGAAGAGTCCAAAGGCTTGGACGGCGGCCTGCAACGCACCCGAGGCGCAGGCCGCGCAGAGGGCGGCGGCAATCACGGCGGCAATCAAAACGTGAAGGCGTTTTTTATGAGACACCCGCTTCTGCGTCTCTGGCACGGCGGCCAGCAATTCCTCGACCATGGCTTGCTTTTCCTCCGGAGAGAACCGCAGCTCGTCATACTGTTCCCGGTAGGTCTTCATCGCGCTCCCTCCTCTCCGTCAGCGTCTTGGAGCAGGGTCGTGATCGTCCCGGTGAAGCAACCCATCACGCGAGCGGCTTCCCGGTGAGACAGGCCCTCCCCCTCGCAGAGGAACCAGGCCACGCGGCCTTTGGTTGCTCGGTCCAGAGTGGCTTGCTTCTGGCAGGCCCGGAACGTAGTCCGCAGAAACCAGAGGTGTTCCTTGGCGGAATCGTCCAGGGAAGCTCCCTGTTCTAACCTCTGCCGCAAAATACTTTGGCAAAGTGCTTGCACGTCCTGGGTATGACCCAGGCAGGCGTAGGATAGGCGGAGGATGCTGTCGGCGTAGGTATTCACCAGGCGCTCTGCTTCCCGGCGGTCTAAGATCGGCCGCATAGACTCACTTCCTTTCGTTCAGGACTGGGGCACAGGGATGGTCAGGTCCCCGATGGTGATGCTTTCAATGGTGTCCAGAGGGATGATCTCGGAGAATGTCCCAGAGAGACGATGCTTTCCTTTCTCGGAATACATGTCTCCGTAGGAACCGACTTCTTTGGTGGTACCATCTTTGAGATGTAAGAAAACATGTGTCTGCGAGGTCTGATACTCGATTTCGCTGCTTACCCATTCTTCTTTTGGCTCTGTCGTCATGGCAGGGTCATAGGCTTCTGCGACCTCCTTCTCGTCGATCTCATAGGCGTATGTAACGCAGAGCGACAGCGGAGAAACGCGGAGTTCTTCGATCGTCCCCGTCAGCGCTTCGTTGGTTCCCGCGTGGAAGGTCTGGCCGGTGGGCAGGTAGATGGACGCGTCCTGATAGGTCAGCTGAAAATCAACGGTCCAATTCCCTTCCACAGAGACTTCTTCCTTTTCTATGTCCATGGAAACGATGCCTGCACGGAAATTTTTGAAGACGGCCCTAGCTGGTCCGCTCATATTTTCCAGCGTCGGGCAGTGCCATTCTTCAAAGAAGTGGATGGCATTGTCTGTCGGGAGGAAGGTCGTGTAAAGCAGGTCACTTCCGGCAAACGTCAGACCCTCTCCTTCCTGGAGTTCCATGCTGTCCGGCTCTGTGAAACTCCCACCTTGGTCGAAATGGATATTGTATAGGTTGGCATCCGGGTCTACATTTTGGAACAAGGGTGTGCCGTCGTCCCGGCTGAGGGTGTAGAGGATGGCGTAGCTATTGGCGTCGCCTAAGACGGCATCGACGGTAAGGGTTACGCCGTTGTCCGTCACGCTGGCCCCGATGGGATGGGCCATCTCGCCCAAAAGCTGGGTCTGTTCGGGCTGGTCGCCCAGGAAGAAGCTGAGGGACTGGATCGCGGCCTGTAATGCGCCCGAGGCGCAGGCAGCGCAGAGGGCGGCGGCAATGACGGCGGCGATGAGAGCGTGGACGCGCTTTTTATGGGACACCCGCTTCTGTGTCACCGGGGCGGCGGCCAGGAGATCGTTGATCATAGCCTGCTTCTCTTCGGCAGAAAAATGTAGGGCCTCGAATTCACTGCGATAGTCTTTCATGGGTATCCCTCCTTTTCCAGCAAGGTCTTGAGCTGTTCCCGGCCCCGGCGGAGCTGGGTGTTGACGGTGGACGGCAGGCGGCCCAGGAGCTGGGCGATCTCCGGGGCGGTGTAGCCCTCGTAGTAGTGCAGGTAGATGACCGCCCGGTACTTAGGGGGCAAGAGGTTGACGGAGGCCAGGATGCTGCCCGGCTCCGCCGCCGGCGCGGGGATGTGCTGGGCGGCCTCGATGGGGACAGAGGTTTTTCGCCAATGGCTTTTCAGATGGTCCTTGCAGGCGTTGATGGTTGTGCGGATGATCCAGGCTTTTTCATGGGCCGGGGACTCGAAGGTCGGGCAGCGCTCGACCAGCTTGAGAAAGACCGTCTGGCAGATATCCTGGGCGTCGTGGGTGTGGCTGAGATAGGTGCAGCTCAGGCGGAGGATGAGGTCGGCGTAGGTGTTGACTAACCGCTCCGCCTCTTGGCGGGTCAGGGTAGGGGGCATAGGCTCACTTCCTTTCTGTCTGGGCCTTCTACTTGGAATACGATCCAGCAAGCCGAAACCATTCACCGTTTTACAAAAAATTTTGAGAAAAGAGAAAAAACCGGGCGCTCTGGATCATCAGAACGCCCGGGGGTGATGTAGTTATATTGGGAAAAACTTATTGCTGGTCCTGGGTCGCGTTGTCCCCGGTGTCCTGGGTGTTGTCGGAGGTGTCGGTGGTGTCGCTGGCGTCGGATTTGTCGGCGTCTGCGTCTGTGTTTGCATCGGCATCGGCGTTTGCGTCAGCGTCAGACTGTGCGTCGGAATTCGTGTCAGCCTCAGAGCCTGCGTCTGCGGCATCGGTGTTGCCGGTGTCCTGCTGGACCTCCTGGTTTTCTTCCTCAGTCTGTTCGGCGTCGGTGTTCAGGCTGTCGCGGTAGGCGGTGAGCTTGTCGTAGAAGTCGGCCACGGAGAGGTTGTCATAGGTCTCGGTGGTCTGGACGTCGGCTTCCTCCACCCACTGCTGCTCCAGCTCCCCGACCTTGGTGGTGGAGTAGGACTTGCGGAAGGCTTCGCTGGTGGCGGGGTCCAGGCGGAGGATGATGTGGTAGCCGTAATCGCTCTCCACGATGCCGCTGATCTGGCCCGGCTCCAGGGAGCGGGTGGCGGACTCAAAGGCTTCCACCATCTCGCCGGCGGAGAAGACGTAGCCGTCGGGGTTGCTTTCCAGACCGGTGTCCTCGCTGTTGGCGTTCATGAGTTCATCGAACTTTGTCTCCAGCTCAGTGGGGTCGGTGATGGCCTGAAGCTCCTTCAGCAGCTCGTCGGCCTTGGTCTTCTTCTCGGCCTTCTCGCTGTCGGAGAGTTCTTCGCCGCTGGTCATGTCCTTGGTCAGCAGGAGGATGTGCTTGGCCACCAGCAGGTCGTTGTCGTCGGCGTACTGTGTCAGCTCCTCGGCGGTGGGAGCGCCCTCTTTGCCGTCCTGGAACATGCCGTCTACCATGTGGTTGTGGATGAAGCTGACGGAGCTGAGCTTCTCAAAGCCTTTGTTGGAGATACACATGCTCTTGAGGTAGTTGGCGTAGGCGTCCTCGCCGCCCACCTGCTCCTTGGCGTTGGCCAGGTCCTCCTGATAGGAAGCCTTGTCCTCGCTGGTGTAGCTGTAGCCCTCTTCCTTGCCCTTGGACTCGACCACGCTGTACATGGTGGCGTACTTCTGGGCGGCTTCCTTGATGCTGTCGCCGGCGGTCTGACCCTCCTGGATCTCGGTGTCCCAGACGCTGGTCTCGTTGCTGTCGTCGCTCTGCTGCATCATGCTCAGGTAGGAGTAGGCGCTGTCGGCCTGCTGCGCCAGCCAGAAGAGGTACTGCTCGGCGGTCACGTCCTGGCCGTTGACGGTGAACATCACCGTAGAGCCTTTGTAGCCCATGATGTCCTGGACGGGGTCATAGTCGCTGCCGCAGCCGCTGAGCAGGCTGGCCGTCATGACCACAGCCAGCGCGACGCCCAAGCCGCGGCGGATGAGATGTTTCATATTCGTTTGTCTCCTTTGGTGGTTTCTGATTCGTCTTGGATCATACGTCAGGCCGCCGCACCGACGGCCATACGATGGTATTGTACCACGCCCGTCCCCCGCTGGCAACTATTTTCCAATTTGATCGATATAAGTGCATTCTTTCTTGCTAGCGACAGGAAAAACGCGTACACTGGAAACAAAGGAGGAGGTATCATGAAACAAATTAAGGAGGTGGGAGTTCTCACAGGAAAATCATTGACATTTGAAGTGACTAGGAATATAATGACGACGATGAAGTTGATACGACGGTTCATCAACGGCTTCTCAAAAGCCGAAAACCCAGGAAGAGGCGACTTCCTGGGTTTTCTATTCCCTTTTTTAGATCGCGGCAATTCGCGGAGACGCGGGCTTAGCTCGCCTCAGGCTGGGGGCCTGCCGATCATTTT
>CAVCXN010000127.1:0-4123 GCA_963606215.1 uncultured Mycoplasmatota bacterium
TCTCTAAGCCTGCTGATACCTGAAATATTAACTTTGAAACTTATTATACGAGGAGGAAGCCCATGGGAAAGTTTTCCGGCGTTTTGTTGGCCACCGACTACGACGATACACTCTATGACAGCAAGGGAACCATCTCCCCGGAAAACCGCGCCGCCATCGCCCGCTTTCTGGCGGAGGGCGGGCTGTTCAGCATTTCCACCGGGCGTTCCTACATCAACTTCGTCATCCAGATGGAGCGGGAGAAGCTGCCGGTGAACGCCCCGATCATCCTCTCCAACGGCGCGTCGATCTATGACTTCGCCAAGGAGGAGAGCCTGTGGCTCAAGTTCCTGCCCAAGCAGGCCCCCGCCCATATTGCCAAGGTCTGTGCGGCCTTCCCGGAGCTGGGCTTTGAAGCCTACCACCAGGACGAGGTCTATGCCTTCCGGCCCAACATCATCACCTACAACCATCTGACCCGCTGCCGTCTGCGGGGCCGCCGGCGGGACATTGAGGACATGCCCACCCCGTGGCTGAAGGTTATTTTACAGCACCCGGATACCCAGCTGCTCCAACAGGCCCAGGAGTATCTGCTCGGCCGCTGGTCGGATATCTATGAGGCCACTTTCTCCAACCGGAACCTTTTGGAGGTGACGGCCAAGGGCGCCAACAAGGGCTTTTCCGTCTTATGGCTGGCCCAGCATTTGGGGGTGGAGCAGAAGGATCTGTACTGCATCGGAAATGGTCTGAACGACATCCCTATGCTGTCTGTTTCGGCCCAGTCTTTTGCTCCGGCCAACAGCTATCCGGAGGTAAGAGCGGCGGCGGATGTGGTGCTGCCGTCGTGCGACGAGAGCTGTGTGGCGCGGATGATCGAGGTCTTGGAGGAACGATATAAAGACAGGGGATGAACCCCTAAGATAACGCCAAGCGGCACGGAATTTTGCTTCCGTGCCGCTTTTTCGTTTTTCTATTCTGCTTTATTTCCCCACGCAGAAGCGGGAGAAGATGCGGGCCGTGATATCCTCCCGGACAGTCCGTCCGGTCAGTTCGCCCAGGGCTTCCAGGGCTTCCTCTACGTCGGTGAGAAGCGCATCCGGGGTCATGCCCAGGTCCAGGGCATCTTTGGCACGGGTCACGCCGTCTGAGGCCCGCTGCGCAGCCTGGGTCTGGCGCTGGTTGGTAAGCAGGGCTTCGCCCGCGCTCTGGGCGGCAGTCCCGGCCAGGTGTTCCGCCAGCTGGGTCAGAGCCGTTTCCAGCTGATCTAAGCCCTGGCCGGTCTTGGCGCTGAGATGGACGGGCAAGAGGGTGTGGGGGTGGTTCTCGGTGGAAAGGTTTGGGAGAACCCGATTCCCCAAGTCCCATTTGTTCATGAGGAAGAGGGTGTCTGCCTGGGCGACGGATTGGGTTAAGAGGGCCTCGTCTTCCTCGGTAAAGTCTCCTGTGCCGTCCCAGACTGCCAGAATAATATCTGCCTGGGCCAGGGCCTCGCGGCTGCGGGCCACGCCCAACTGCTCGATGGGGTCCTCGCTGTCCCGCAGACCCGCCGTGTCGATGAGGCGGAAGGGGAAGCCGCCCAGGGTGATCCTGACCTCGACGGTGTCCCGTGTCGTCCCGGGAATGTTCGTGACGATGGCCCGCTCGTACCCCGCCAGGGCGTTGAGCAGGGAGGACTTGCCCGCGTTGGGGCGGCCCACCAAGACGCAGGTGATGCCCTGGCTCAGCAGCGTCCCCCGGCGGCTGGTGGCCAGAAGCGCTTGCAGCGCTGTTTCCTGCTCGGCCAGAATCTGGCCCATCTGCTCGGCCTGGAAGGGATCGATGTCTTCATCGGGATAGTCTAAGACGGCGCAGAAATGGGCCATGAGGTCGGTCAGGGCGGAGTAGATGCCGTCGATCCGGCGGGAGAGCGCCCCGTTTAATTGCCCGGCGGCTTGCCGGGCGGCGGCGGGCGACTCGGCGTCGATGAGGTCGATGACGGCCTCGGCCTGGGTCAGGTCCAGCTTGCCGTTGAGAAAGGCCCGCTGGGTGAATTCGCCGGGCCGGGCCAGGCGCGCTCCGGCGGCGCACAGGGCATCCAGGGCCAGGGAGAGGACCACGGGGGAACCGTGGCATTGAATCTCTGCCGTGTCCTCCCCGGTGTAGCTGTGGGGGGCGCGGCTGACAAAGGCCAGGCCGGTGTCCAGCAGGTTCCCGTTCTGGTCCAGCACCCGGCCATAGAGCAGCTGGCGGTCCGGGGCGGCGGGGAGCGGGGTTTTGCCGAGGGGCCGAAAGACCTGCGCGGCGGCCCGGGCCGCGCCGGGGCCGGAGAGACGAAGGATGCCCACCCCGCCGGGTCCGGGCGGGGTGGCGATGGCGGCGATGAGTTCGGACATGAGCTGGCCCTCCTTTCTGATTCTGGAGTTTTCCACCCCTGTGGAAGGGGTGTGGAAAACTCTGTGGATAATGTGCAAAACCGGCCGCCCGGGTGTTGGGGCGGCCGGAAATTTGTGCGGTAGGAACGCCGACTGGAAGGCTCAGCCCTCTTCCTCGATGCGCTTGGCAATGGCGCGGGCGGCGCGGACACCGGAGGCTCCGGCCTGGGCCAGACCGCGGGTGATGCCGGCACCGTCACCGGCGGCGAAGAAGTTCTTCAGCGGCGTCTCCAGGTCGCTGGTGAGCTTCAGGCGGGCGGAGTAGAACTTGACCTCGGCGCCATAGAGCAGGGTGTCGTAGTTGGCGGTACCGGGGGCCAGCTTGTCCAGGGCGTAAATCATCTCAATGATGTCATCCAGCTGACGCTTGGGCAGGGCCAGGGACAGGTCGCCGGGGACGGCAGCGGTCAGGGTGGGGTGGGTGGTGGACTTGCTCATGCGGTGGGCGTTGGAGCGCACGCCGCGGATCAGGTCGCCGAAGCGCTGGACCAGCACGCCGCCGGCCAGCATGTTGGAGAGAGACGCAATGTGCTTGCCGTAGCGATACGGCTCGTTGAACGGCTCGGTGAAGTGGTTGGAGACCAGCAGGGCGAAGTTGGTGTTCTCGCTGCGGAGCTTGGGGTCGGAGTAGCTGTGGCCGTTGACGGTGTGGATCCCCTCCACATTTTCTGCGACCACGTGGCCGTAGGGGTTCATGCAGAAGGTGCGGACCTGGTCGCCGTACTGCTTGGTGCGGTAGATGAGCTTGGACTCATAGACCACGTCGGTGATGTGCTCAAAGACCAGGGCGGGCAGCTCCACGCGCACGCCGATGTCGATCTGGTTGTTGGTCATGGGCAGGCCCAGCTTCTGACATTGGTCGGCAAACCACTCCGCCCCGGAGCGGCCGGGGGCCGCGATGAGGTACTTGGAGAGGTACTCGTCGCCGTTGGCCGTCTCCAGAAGATAGCCGCCCTCGGCCTGGCGAATTTCCGTGACGGTGGTGTTGAACTGGAAGTCGATGTCCTTCCGCAGGTCCTCATAGATATTGGTGAGGATGCGCAGGTTGTTCTCGGTGCCCAGGTGCTTCACGCGGGCCTGGAGCAGGTGCAGGTCGGACTCCAGCGCGCGCTTGCGCAGGGCCTGGGCCTCGGGGGTGTTGGTGGAGAAGACCTCTCTGGTGGCGCCGTGGGCTGTGTTGATCTCGTCCACGTAGTCGATCAGATCCATGACCTCTTTCTCGGGGATGAAGTCGGTCAGCCAGCCGCCGAAGGCGGTGGTGAAGTTATACTTGCCGTCAGAGAAAGCGCCCGCGCCGCCGAAGCCGCACATGGTATGGCAGACTTTGCAGTCGATGCAGCTCTTGACCTTTCCGGCCACGATGGGGCAGCTGCGGTGGTAGATGTCCTGGCCCTGATCGACGATCAGCACCTTCATGCCGGGGTTGCGGCGGATCAGCTCGTACCCGGCAAAGACGCCGGCCTCGCCGCAGCCCAGGATCACGGTATCATAGGTTTTCAGCATGGTGATTCGTTCCTTTTGTTCGTTTCAAAAATAAGGGGAAGGGCAAGCCTTCCCATCCGTTGCCTTATTGTATCATATCCCGTGGCGCGGTTCAAGGCAAACTCTGGCGGGAAGATGGCTCCTCCCGCAGAAAAACCCCCGGAAAGATGGGCTTTCCGGGGGTGGGTGTATGGGGTCTGTTCACGCCGGCAGGGGCAGGCTCAGGCTTCCTTCAGCACGGTGGTGTCGAT
>CAVCXN010000128.1:0-4889 GCA_963606215.1 uncultured Mycoplasmatota bacterium
ACGGCCTCGGTGTTCTTGATCTTGGACTGATCAGAGAACGCCGCCCCTGCTCCCACGACCATGACGGACAGCATCATGGCCACGCAGAGAACCAGGGACAGAACCTTCTTCTGTTTCGGGGAAGGGGAAATTTACAGAGATTTTACCGGAATTTTCGGGGAAATGGGTGGAAGAAGAGGGGAGGTGTGATACAATACAATATAAAATCATAGACTAGGAAGAAAACGAAAGGAGCGGTGTGTATGAGAGAAGTGCTTGGGTCACGGTGGAGAACGGCGGCGAAGGAGATGCGGCAGTGGGCAGTGCCACCGAGACGGGGCGTGGTACGGCAAAAGAGTCCCGGTCAGGATGGGACACAGAGAGATACGATGCGGAGCGCACGGAAGAAGGTCTTCTGAGGCGCTTTTTTTGCGCGCAAAAAAGCGGACCTGGCCCGGGAGAGGGTGGTCCGCTTGCGCTGTGGAGTTGTGTGGGGAAGGGTCAGGCGTCCAGGAGCTCTTTCAGGCAGTGGGCGCAGATGTTCTTGCCCTTGAACACATGGATATCCTTGGCGTTGTCGCAGAAAATGCAGGCGGGCTGATACTTCTTGAGCATGATCGATGCCCCGTCTACATAGATTTCCAGAGAATCCTTCTCTGCAATGTTCAGGGTGCGGCGAAGCTCGATGGGCAGCACGATGCGGCCCAGTTCGTCCACACGACGGACGATGCCGGTTGATTTCATGGTGAAAACACATCCTTTCATATCGAAGCGCAAAAGGTTTGGATCTGGCTCTCTCTCATCTCATTGCTCCCAAACGACCCGGGCAGCGATCGGTTGGGAAAAACAGCCAAATCAGACAGAAAACGCTGGGTTCACTTTGATTATAGCAAACTGGAAAAAGAAGTCAATCGAAATTTGTCTAAGAAATGGAAAATATAGGAAAATATTGATGAAAAATCTCACTATTTTACCAGGTTTCTGTGAAAGGAGACGAAAAACATGGCCATGACAGTGATCTGGACGGGGATGACAGTGGCGGCGCTGGTCTTTTCGCTGGCGCTGGGAAACCAGGCGGAGCTGGCTCCGGCGGCGCTGGACGGGGCGGCCAGCGCGGTGCAGCTGGGGATCTCCATGGCCGGGGTTTTGTGTCTCTGGATGGGCGTCATGGAAGTCATGCAGCGGTCCGGGCTGGCGGAGAAGCTGGCGCGGCTGCTGAAGCCGGTTTTGGGGCGGCTGTTTCCGGACTTTGCGGAGGACAAGGGGACGATGGATACCCTGGCGGCCAATGTCTCGGCGAATTTATTGGGGCTGGGGAACGCGGCGACGCCGTTGGGATTGGAGACGGCCCGGCGGATGAGCCGGAGAACGCCGGGGGTGGCGGGGGACAGCCTTTGTATGCTGGTGGTGTGCAACACGGCCTCCATCCAGCTCCTGCCCACGACGGTGGCAGCGGTCAGAATGGCGGCGGGGTGCGAGGCACCCTTTGATATTTTACCGGCGGTCTGGGTGACGTCGGCCCTGTCTGTGACCGTTGGTATTTTGGCGGCGAAAGGACTTGCGCGGGTCTGGAAGGGGTGAGGGGGCGATGCTTGATCTGGTGGTGCCGGGCATTTTGGCCGGAGTAGCCTGCTACGGGATGGTCAAGGGCGTGGATGTGTATGATGCGCTGTTGGTCGGGGCCGGGAAGGGCCTGGAAATTTTGCTGAAAATTTTACCAGCGCTGGTGACACTGCTGACGGTGGTGGCGATGCTGCGGGCCTCTGGGGGACTGGAAGTGCTGGCGGACGTGCTGGCCCCGGTGCTGGGCTGGCTGGGCATCCCGCCGGAGACGGTTGGGCTGATGCTGGTGCGGCCCATCAGCGGGAGCGCGGCCTTGGGGGTGGGTTCTGAACTCATCTCGACCTACGGGCCGGACTCCACCATCGGGCGGACGGCAGCGGTGATGCTGGGGTCTACCGAGACGACGTTTTATACCATCGCCATCTATTTTGGCGCGACGGGCATTCGGAAAAGCCGCTACGCGGTCCCGGCGGCGCTGTGCGCGGACGCGGCAGGGTTCTTCTTTGCGGCCTTGACAGTTCGGCTATTTATGAAATAAAAAATGACAATGTTGACAAATTTCCTTCGCGGAATGGCCAAAAACGCAGGAGGAGGTTCGAGGGAAACCGGCAAAAGGGAGAACCACAAATAATCTATAAGTTGACACTTGAAGATTTGAAATTGCCGTAGTATAATACGAAACATAAAAAAAGCGGCAAAAAAGCAACAAAAACTGCGGATTCTTGCGTCAACTTGACAAAACGTCCTTTTCAACAGAAACGGGTGATCCGTTGCCGGAAAGGGACAAGCCGCTGGAAGAGGAAAAGGAGAGCGTTATGATGAAAAAGAAATTATTGAGCCTGGCTCTGGCCGGCATGATGGTGCTGGGCCTGGCCGCCTGCGGCGGCGACACCGGCAGCGATGCATCCACGGACACCTCCACCGACAGCTCCACAGCCGCCCCCACCGGCGCAGCGTTCAAGCTGGGCGGCACCGGCCCCCTGACCGGCGCAGCTGCCATCTACGGCGTGGCCGCCAAGAACGGCGCCACCATCGCCGTGGAAGAGATCAACGCCCTGGGTGGCGACATTCAGTTCGAGCTGCGGTATGAGGATGACGTGCATGACGCAGAGAAGGCCGTGAACGCCTACAACACCCTGAAGGACTGGGGGATGCAGCTGTCTCTGGGTTCCGTCACCTCCAAGCCCGCTGAGGCCACCTCCGTGAAGAACAACGAGGACCGCATCTTTGCACTGACTCCCTCCGCTTCTTCCACCGCCACCATTGAGGGCAAGGACAACGTGTATCAGATGTGCTTCATGGACCCCAACCAGGGTTCCGCTTCTGCCACTTACATCTCTGAGAAGAAGCTGGGCACCAAGATCGCCGTCATCTGGAAGAACGACGATGTGTACTCCAAGGGCATCCACGAGACCTTCGTGAACAAGGCCGAGGAGCTGGGCCTGGAGGTTGTCAGCGACACCACCTTCGCCGATGGCAACGACACCGACTTCTCCGTGCAGCTGACCGACGCCCAGAAGAACGGCGCAGACCTGGTCTTCCTGCCCATGTACTATCAGCCCGCTTCCCTGATCCTGGCCCAGGCCCAGGGCATGAGCTATGAGCCCAAGTGGTTCGGCGTGGACGGCATGGACGGCATCCTGACCATGGACGGCTTTGACACCGCGCTGGCCGAGGGCGTCATGCTGCTGACCCCCTTCAACGCGGACGCAGAGGACCAGCAGACCAAGGACTTCGTGGCCAAGTATCAGGAGAAGTACAACGAGGTCCCCAACCAGTTTGCTGCCGACGCTTATGACTGCGTGTATGCTTACTATGAGGCGCTGACCAACGCCAAGGCCACACCTGACATGGACGCCGCCACTCTGTGCGACCTGATGATCCAGCAGTTCTCCTCCATGACCTTCAACGGCCTGACCGGTACTGACGTGACCTGGGACAGCACCGGCGCTGTGTCCAAGCAGCCCAAGGGCATGGTCATCCAGAACGGCGCTTACGTCGGCCTGGACTGATCGGAACCTATCTGACCATTTGACCGAGCGTTTCCCGAAGAAGGGAAACTGTCCGGAGCGGCTACCCTCGGGGCGAGCCGCTCCGGAATCTTTTATCTGTGCAGTTATCTACAAAAGAGATGAGGTAAACCAACATGACCTTTCTGAGTTTTTTGATCAGCGGGATCAGCTTGGGGAGCATCTACGCCATCATCGCACTGGGTTACACCATGGTGTACGGCATCGCCAAGATGCTGAACTTTGCCCACGGCGACGTAATCATGGTGGGCGCGTACATCTGCTTCTACGCCACCACCCGGTTTGAGCTTCCTGCCTTTGTGGGCGTGATCCTGGCCATCATCGTGTGTACTGTTTTGGGCATCGTGATCGAGCGGCTGGCCTATAAGCCGCTGCGGGCGGCCCCCATTCTGGCCGTGCTTATCACCGCCATCGGTGTGAGCTACTTCCTGCAGAACGCGGCGTTGCTGCTGTGGTCCTCGAACCCCAAGGTCTTTACGTCCGTCATCCCCAAGGGCAACTTCTCCCTGTTTGACGGGCAGCTGACCATTCCCTACGTGACTTTAGTGACCATCGTGGTCTGTGTCGTCATCATGATCGCCCTGGTGTGGTTCACCAGCAAGACCAAGATGGGCAAGGCGATGCGGGCCTGCTCTGAGGACAAGGGCGCGGCCCAGCTCATGGGCATCAACGTCAACGGCACCATCTCCCTGACCTTCGCCATCGGCTCTGGCCTGGCGGCCATCGCCGGTGTGCTGCTGTGCTCGGCGTATCCCACCCTGGTGCCCACCACCGGCTCCATGCCCGGCATCAAGGCATTTACGGCGGCCGTGTTCGGCGGCATCGGGTCCATCCCCGGCGCATTGCTGGGCGGCGTGCTGCTGGGCATCATCGAGATCTTTGCCAAGGCATACATCTCCACCCAGCTCTCGGACGCCATCGTGTTCGCAGTGCTGATTGTGGTGCTGATCGTGCGGCCGGCCGGTCTGCTGGGCAAGCAGATCCGCGAGAAAGTGTGAGGTGGCTGGCATGAAAAATCGTTTGAAGAACAAGACCACCCGGAACAACTTTATCACCTATGGTGTGGTCATTTTAGTTTACATCGCCATGCAGATCCTGACGGCGTCGGGGTCTATTTCCTCCACGATGCAGGGTCTGCTGGTGCCCATCTGCGCTTACGTTGTCATGGCCATTTCGCTGAACCTGACCGTGGGTATCTTGGGCGAGCTGTCGCTGGGCCACGCGGGATTTATGAGCGTGGGTGCGTTCACTGGCGTGACGGCGGCGGTGGCGCTGTCTAACCGTGTTTCCTCCGGGATTGTCTGCCTGATCGTAGGC
>CAVCXN010000129.1:0-20282 GCA_963606215.1 uncultured Mycoplasmatota bacterium
GATCATAACGATCAGTCAAAGAATACCAATTCGCTATATTGTAGTTAATGCACTAAAAGAGAAAGTTCCTTTTTACTTAAAATTTGGGTTTCAGACGTTAGGCCATGCAGCGGAAAAGAGCGCTACAGAGTTTCTATATTTCGATTGTTTAGTGGATCGACAAGCACTGGATGAATATTTAGAACTATGGTTAAATTAAGGGCAGAAAGGAGGCGTCCCTATGGAACAGCAGGGAAATCATTATCATTTGACAGCGGAAGAAAGCAGACAGCTGATGGAAAACACACTGCATCCAATGGAAGACAACTTGGCACAGCGTCACCAAGTTCTCACGGAGATCGACCACATGATGCAAGGTCTTCAAGTTGGCCCAAAGGGAAGCGTTTTCGTTCAGGACAGCTCCGTGGAGGAAGACGACCTAGTAAAACTCCTTTCTTCTGTCAGAAAGGATAGAAAAGCGCAAACAGTTGGTCTTGCCCAGCTTGTGGAAGAACAAACCGATCAATTCCTACCAAAAGCATTGTAAAAGAGAACCGCCGCAGGTCGATCAAACGTCCTGCGGCGGCTTCTTTTTTCTCTCTCTATTTTGGGGAAGCTGGGGGGCTTAGTAAGCCACGCCCCAGTAGATCATCTTTTTGGCGGCGCGGCCGCAGATGGGACAGGTGTCGGCCAGGTGCTCCTGGGCGAAGGGGACGCAGCGGGAGGTCATGCCGGCCTCTTCCTTCATCTTCATCTCGCACGCCAGCTCACCGCACCACATGGTCTTGATGAAGCCGCCGTGCTCGGCCTGGAGCTGCTTGGCCTCCTCCAGGGAGAAGGCGGGGAAGGTGTGGTCCTCCAGGTTCTTCTTGGCCCGCTGATACAGGCCGTCGTGGATGGCGTCCAGGGTGGCCTTGGCCGTCTCTTCCAGGGTATCCAGGCTGACGAAGACTTTTTCGCCGTTGTCGCGGCGGACCAGGACGCACTGGTTCTTCTCGATGTCCTTGGGGCCGATCTCCACGCGCAGGGGCACGCCCTTCATCTCGTACTCGGCGGCCTTCCAGCCCATGGACTGGTCGGAGTCGTCGATCTTGGCGCGGATGCCGGCGGCCTTCAGGCGGTCCAGCAGAGCGTTGGCGGCGTCCAGGACGCCGTCCTTGTGCATGGCGACGGGGATGACCATGGCCTGGACGGGAGCGATGCGGGGGGGCAGGACCAGGCCGTTGTTGTCGCCGTGGGTCATGATGAGACCGCCGATCATACGGGTGGAGGCGCCCCAGCTGGTCTGGAAGGGGTGGTGCAGGGTGTTGTCCTTGCCGGTGAAGGTGATGTCAAATGCCTTGGCGAAGCCGTCGCCGAAGAAGTGGCTGGTGCCGGACTGCAGGGCCTTGTGGTCATGCATCATGCACTCGACGGTGTAGGTCTCTTCAGCACCGTTGAACTTCTCCTTGTCGGTCTTCTGGCCCTTGACCACGGGCATGGCCAGCACGTTTTCCAGCACGTCGGCGTAGACGTTCAGCATACGCTGCGTCTCTTCCCGGGCTTCCTCTGCGGTGGCGTGCATGGTGTGGCCCTCCTGCCACAGGAACTCCCGGTGACGCAGGAAGGGGCGGCTGGTCTTCTCCCAGCGCAGCACGGAGCACCACTGGTTGTACAGCTTGGGCAGGTCGCGGTGGGACTGAATGACGTTCTTATAATGCTCGCAGAACAGCGTCTCGCTGGTGGGGCGGATGCAGTAGCGCTCTTCCAGCGCCTCGCTGCCGCCCATGGTCACCCAGGCGCACTCGGGGGCAAAGCCCTCCACGTGGTCCTTCTCCTTTTGCAGAAGGGACTCAGGGATGAGCATGGGCAGGTAGACGTTCTCGTGACCCGTCTCCTTAAAGCGCTTGTCCAGCTCGGCCTGAATATTCTCCCAGATGGCGTATCCATAGGGGCGGTAGACAAACATGCCCTTGATGGAGGAGTAGTCGATCAGCTCCGCCTTTTTGCACACGTCGGTGTACCACTGGGCGAAGTCCACCTCCATGTCGGTGATCTGTTCCACTTTCTTTTTGTTATCCTTAGCCATAGTTTCCATCCTTTATTCAAAGTTCCCCGGCGCACCGAAACAGGGGCCGCGCCCAGGTGTTACAGATATGTTCAGATAAAACCTATTGTAGGGCCGAGGGGGGGAATTGTCAAGTCTCTTGCGCTTGCTCTGTATAATCTCTGCGACTTTTTTCC
Organism: uncultured Mycoplasmatota bacterium; assembly: GCA_963606215.1. Taxonomy (GTDB): domain Bacteria; phylum Bacillota; class Clostridia; order Oscillospirales; family Oscillospiraceae; genus Evtepia. The sequence goes on from CAVCXN010000129.1 coordinate 2,203, forward strand.
ACACTATGGGGAGAAAAGGGGGAATGGGGATGCACACTGTAGGGTTTTTCGCTGGAGGCCCGGGCTTTTCCGGTCTACTGTCCCGTGCCTTACCGCAGGGCCTGTGGGCACGCTGTCGTCCCGCCCGATCTGGCGGCGTGTATGACCTGCTGATCGCGGCCCCGGACTGGGCCGGTCCCCTGCCGCCGGACCTGACCTGCCGGGCCCTGCTCTGGCCGGGGCGCTTGGGGCCTCTGCCGGAGGAGCTGGCCGCCAGTTGGGTCGTCAGCTACGGCCTGACCCCCCGGGATTCCCTCACCCTCTCCAGCCTGGGTCCGGACGGCCTGTGTCTGGCGCTCCAACGAGAGGTCATCACCCTGGCCGGCCGAAGCCTGGAGCCGCAGGAGATCCCCCTGCGTGGCTTTGCGGGGGTAGAACCGGAGCTGGTCCTCGCCTGGGCAGGGGTGATGCTGCTGGCAGGGATGCCGGTGGAGAAGCTCACGTCTTACGACGCTTGACAAAATCGATTTTGGCTGTTACCATAGGAATAAAGAAAGGGCGCTGTGACAAGCGGTTCAACCCAAGTTAAGTATATCAGCAATAGAGCCTAAAAACCGTCACTTGGTCGAGTGACGGTTTTTTATCATATCCCCTCAAGAAAGGAGGCCCTGCCCATGGCAAAAGACTTGCTTCTGCCCGGCAACATCATCAGCCTCCACCGCAAAGCGGTGGAAAAGCTGGCCAAGTCCGGCAACGGCGACGCCGCCCTGCTCTATCTCTGTCTGGCCGCGGGCCAGACCAGCGGGGCGCTCCCCTGGGAGGCTGAGCGGGTGGAGGGTGCCCGCAACACCCTCATCCAGCTGGGGCTGCTCCGGTCCGACACCCCCGTGGCCCCCCAGCGGCCCGTGAAGCTGGCCGACGAGCGGCCCCCGGAGTACACCCGCGAAGACATCACCCAGGCCATGAAAAACCCCAAGTTCGCCCCCCTGGTCCCGGCCATCGAGCATCTGCTGGGGAAAGTCCTCTCCCACTCTGACCTGAAAATTTTGTACATGATCTATGATTTCCTGGGCCTGCCCCCGGAGGTCATCTTGACCCTGGCCGGCTGGTGCAACGACAAGGCCAAGCAGGGCGGCCCCGGCCGGACCACCACCCTGCCTCTCATCCGCCGGGAGGCGGTGAAGTGGGAAAAGGCCGGCATCAATACGCTCGACGCCGCCGATGCGCACCTTCGCCGCATGAGCCGCATCAACAGCCGGGGGGCCGAGATCATCCAGCTGCTCTTCGGCGAGAGCCGCACCCCTGTGGACCGGGAGCGGGACTATCTGGACAGCTGGATCCGCCAGGGCTTTTCCGACGACCTGCTCCTGCTGGCCCGGGACCGGACCATCTTCAACTTACAGGAGTTCAAATGGAGCTACATGAACGGCATCCTCACCCGCTGGCAGAAGGACGGCCTGACCACCGTTGCCGCCATCGAAGCCGCCGAGCGGGGCCGCCGTCCCGCCTACCAAAGACCCCAGGCCCGCCCCAGCGCCGGCCCTGCCCCAGCCCCCAGCGGCGCCAGCCCCGTGGCGTCCTCCGACGTGGACCGGATGTTCGAAGAGCTGGCCCGCGCCGCCCAGCCCCCAGGAAAGGAGCCGTAAGTTATGGCATACAGTGAAACCGTCCTCAGCCGGGCGGAAGCCCGCTTAAAACAGGCCCAGCAAGCCCATCAGGACCGCCGGGACCGCCAGCGCCGGGCCATCTACCAAGCCCTCCCCCGCACGGCGGAGATCGACCGCCAGCTGCGCACGACCGCCCCGAAAATTCTCGCCGCCTCTCTCCGCCAGGGCCTGGGCCGGGAGGAGACGCTGGCCAGGCTCCGCCGGGAAAATCTGGCCTTACAGGACGAAGAAGCCGCCCTGCTCCACGAGGCCGGATATCCCCCCGATGCCCTGGATGACACGCCCCTCTGCCCCCTCTGCAATGACCGGGGCTGGAGGGGGGCCAAGATGTGTTCCTGCCTGCAAAAATTCTGTCAGCAGGAGCAGATCGCCGAGCTGTCCTCCATGCTGGACCTGGGCGACCAGTCCTTCAACACCTTCCGCCTGGACTACTACGACCGGCAGGTCTGGCCCGAGTTCCGCCGCTCCCCCCGGGAGGGCATGGAGCTGGTGCTGAGCTGCTGCCGGAGCTACGCGGAGTTCTTCGACACCTACCCCCACAAAAACCTCTTCCTCTGCGGCGCGCCGGGCTTGGGCAAGACCTTCCTCTCCGCCTGCATCGCCCGGGTCGTGTCGGAAAAAGGCTATTCCGTCGTCTATGACACTGCCGCCAACGTCTTCGCCCGCTTCGAGGCCCGGAAATTTTCCCGCTTCGGGGAGGATGCGCGCCAGGCCGGAACCGACACCCGCCGGTACCTCACCTGTGACCTGCTCATCTTAGACGACCTGGGCAGCGAGTTCACCTCCCCCTTCACCCAGGCGGCGCTGTATGAGGTCATCAACACCCGCCTCATTGAAAACAAACACACCGTGATTTCCTCTAACCTGAGCTTAGACGCCATCCGTCAGCGCTACTCCGCGCAGGTGGCTTCGCGGTTGGAGGGGATGTATCAGACCCTGGTCTTCTTCGGGCAGGATATTCGGACCCTGAAAAAACAACAGCGATAAGTCTATCTACGTCAAAGCCCCCTGCCGGCCGGCAGGGGGCTTTCCCATAAAAATCTCAACTTATCCCAGCACCAGCTGCCGGTACTCCTCCGCCGTCCGCACCTGGCCCACGGCAGACAGCGACGCCTTCTCCCAGTCAAAAATTTCCTGAGCCAGCGCTACCACGTCCTCCCGGGTCACGCTGTTATAGGCATCAATGATCTGCTCAGGCGTTAAGATTTCCCCGGAAAACAACAGGGACCGCCCTGCGTGGCTCATGCGGGACTGGGTGGATTCCAGGCCCATGATGACGTTGGCCTTCGACTGCTCTCTGGCCCGTTCCAGTTCCTCGTCGGTGGGGCCCTTGGCCAGAAACTCGTCGATGACCCGGCGGATGGTCGCCAGGGCCTTGGCCTCCGTCTCCTTGTTCAGGGCCGTGTAGATGCAGAAGACACCTGTCTCCGCGTGGCCCGCACCATAGGAATAGATGGAGTAGCAAAGCCCCTGCTGCTCCCGCACCTGCTGAAACAGCCGGGAGGACACGCCCCCGCCCAGAATCGCAGACAAGAGCTGCAAGGCAAAGCGCTTGGGGGAGTTATAGTCCAGCCCCGGAAAGGCCAGCGTCAGGTGATTCTGCTCGATGGGCTTGGGGGTGGCGACAAAGGCCGGGGTATATGTTGCCGGGGTGAAAACGGGCTTCTCCCCCGTGGGCAGGGCGGAAAAGCGGGTCCGAATGTCGTCCAGGACCTCCTGGGAAAAGCTGCCCGTCAGGGCCACCACGGTGTTGTCCCCCCGGTAGTGGGCGTCGTGATAGGCTTTCAGGAAGGCCCCGGTCATGGGGGCCAGCGTTTCCTCCTTGCCCAGAATGGGCCGGGCCAAAGCGCTGCCGGCGAAGACGGCCCCGAAGAGCTTTTCCGCGCAGAGATCGTCCGGAGTGTCCTCGTACATGTCGATCTCTTCTAAGATGACCCCCCGCTCCGTCTCCACGGCCTCCTGCGCGAAGGCCGAGCAGTAGACCATGTCAAAGAGGATGTCCAACGCCTGGGGCAGGTGCTCGTCCAGCACCCGGCCATAGAAGCAGGTACACTCCTTCGTGGTGAAGGCGTTCATCTGCCCACCGATGGCGTCCGTCTCCCGGGCGATGTCCTGGGCAGAGCGGCGCTGGGTGCCCTTGAAGAGCATGTGTTCGATGAAGTGGGCCGCGCCGGATTCCTCCGGCGTCTCCTCCCGGGAGCCGCCCCCCACCCAGATGCCCAGGGCGGCGGAGCGGACCGTCTCAATAGCCTCCGTCACCAGGCGGACGCCGTTGGGAAGGGTCTCGATTTGAACCATTGACCGTTCTCCTTCTTTGGTGATGTTACTTTTTCTTCTCCATGGTGGTGCCCAGGGATTTCTCCGCGATGGCCTCCAGCAGCACAGCGTGCTCCATCCGGCCGTCCAACACAGTGACAGAACCCACCCCGTGCTCCACGGCGTGGATGCAGTTCATGGTCTTGGGGATCATGCCGCCGGCGATCAGGCCGCTGTCCATCAGCTCCTTGGCCCGGGCCACGTCCATGCGGGCGATGCGGGTGGACTGGTTGTGGCTGTCCACCAGAATGCCGTCGGTGTCCGTCAGGAAGATGAGCTTATCTGCGCCCACAGCCTCGGCCACGGCGCGGGCCGCGTCGTCGGCGTTGCAGTTGAGCGCGCCGCCGTCCTCGCTCCGGCTGATGGGCGAGACAACGGGCAGGAAACCGCCGTCCAGCAGGGTCCGCAGGAGCCGGGGGTCCACCTTCGTGATGGTTCCCACCAGGCCCAACGCCTTGTCCTTCTGGCGGGCGGTGATGAGGCCCCCATCCCGGCCGGACACGCCGCAGGCTTTCGCGCCGATGCGGTCCAGAGCGGAGACGATGGCCTTGTTCACCCGGGCGGAGAGGGCCATCTCTGCCGTCTCCAATACCGTCTCGTCGGTGACGCGGTAGCCGTTCTCAAACACGGTGGGCACGTTCAGGCGCTCCAACAGGGAGGAAATTTCTTTTCCGCCGCCGTGGACTAAGATGACCCGCACGCCCACGGACTGTAACGCAGCGGCGTCTTCCAAAATCGTATCGGTGGAGGCCGCGTCCAGGGCAGAGCCGCCGTACTTAATGACGATGGTCCGGCCCTCGTACCGGCGCAGCTTGGGCAGCACGTCCAGCAGGGCACGGACCTTGCTCATGCCGTCCATGCCGTGCTGCACATCGTAGTCGTGCAAATACTGCTTGGCATAGTCTACGTCAGAGGGGCAGTCGATATACTCGATGCCGCGCTTCTGGCGGGTCTCGGCCCCCTTGCCGGTCAGCAGGATGACCGTCGGCTCATCGCAGCTCATGACGGCCTGCCTGATGGCCTCGCCGCGGTCGGGAACGATGGAGTAATCGCTGGTGCCCTGGGCCACATACTGGGCGATGTCCTGGCATATGGCATCCACCGGCTCCTCGCCGGGGTCCTCCTCGGTCAGGATGACGAGATCAGAATACTGGCCGGAAATTTCGCCCAGGTCCTTTCGCCGGTCATAGGCCTTGTAGCCCGGGCAGCCAAAGACGGTGACAATGCGGCGGCCGGGATACTCCTCCCGCACCGAGCGGAAGAGCGTCTCAAAGGACAGGCGGTTGTGGGCGTAGTCCACGATCACGCTGACCTTATCATCCGCGTTGGCGTAGACCTCCATGCGGCCCGGGACCCGGGCCTTCATGAGGCCCGCAAAGGCATACTGCTCCGGCACGCCCACGGCCTCGCACACGGCCAGGGCTGCCAGCGCATTCTGGACGTTGAAGAGGCCCGGCATGGTCAGCCGGAACTCCCGGCTGTAGCGGGGGGTCTTCACGCGGAAGAGGATATCTCCCCCGGCCTTCCGGACTTGCGAACCGAAGATGGTCGCGGAGGGGTCCTCCTGGGAGAAGGTGATGATGCGGGGGCAGCTCTTCCGGGCGGCTTCCAGCACCCGGTCGGCGTGGTCGCAGTCCAGATTCACGCAGGCGGCAGCAGCCTGGGCGAAGATACGGAGCTTGGAAGCGAAGTAGTCCTCAAAGTCCGGGTGCTCGATGGGCGAGATGTGGTCCATGCCGATGTTCAGGAACACGGCGGCGGCAAACTCCACGTTCTTCACCCGGTCGTATTTCAGCGCCTGGCTGGAGACCTCCATGCTCAGGTAACGAATGCCGGAGGCCACGGCGTTGGCAAAATGCCGTTCCAGCTCCAGGGGCTCGGGGGTGGTCAGGTGGGACTCGAACTTCTCCACGCCGTCATAGGTCTCGATGCCGCCGATGACGCCGCTGGGGGCCTGCTTCTTGGCGGCCAGGTACTCGTCAAAGATATACTTGAGGTAGTAGGTGGTGGTCGATTTGCCCTTCGTGCCGGTCACGCCCACCACGCCCAGCTTGGCGGAGGGGTGGTTGTAATAGAAATCCGCCAGGTACGCCATGGCCAGACGCACGTCGCTGACCTGGAGGCAGGGCAGGTCTACCTGGTCATACTTTTTCTCAGACAGGTAGACGAAGGCGCCCTTGTCCTTGGCGGACTGTAAAAATTCAGGCTTAAAGTGGGCGCCCTTGCAGATGAACAGGGTGCCGGGGATCACGTCGCGGGAGTCGCAACTGACCAGCGCCACCTCTCGGGTGAGGGGCGCGCCGGAGAAGTCCAGCTGAAGGTTTTTGCGCTGGAGCAGCTGAATGTACTCCCCCAGGGGGTAGAGGGTAAGATCCATAGTTTTTGATCGTCCTTTCGTGCGGAGTCTCACACGTTCCGCAGTTGTTTGCCGCACCGGAGAATGGCCTGTTCCGCCAAAACCTCCATGGCGTCGATATAGAAGGAGGGCAGGCTGTGCAGCGTCCGGTAGACCGACAGCTCCGTGCAGCCCAGAATGGCGCAGTCGCACCCGGCGGCGCGGAGGTGGGCGTCGATCTCCCCGAATTTCTCCCGGGAACCCGTCTCTCCGCGTTTGATCTCATCGTAGATGATGGACATGACCGTTTTCTGCAAAGGCTCCGGCAGGGTGACGGGGGTCAGCCCGGCGGCGGTCAGTTCATTTTGGTAGATGTCCGTCTGCACCGTGCCGTCCGTGGCTAAGATGCCCACAGTCTGCTTGCCCAGGGCTTTTATGGCCTTCACCGTCTCCCGGATCATGTGGATGATGGGGATGTGTAATTCTGCCTGAAGCTGGTCGGCGAAGTAATGGGACGTGTTGCAGGGGATGGCCAGGACCGTACACCCTGCCCCTTCCAGCAGCTTGGCGTCGGCCAGCAGGTGTTCAAAGACGGCCTCCGCCTGCTCCGGGGTGCCTAAGATGCCAGCGGTGCGGTCGGGAATCTTCGCGTCGCTCCAAATGAGCACCCGCAGGTGCTCCTGGTCCGTGTCGGCCTGGGTGCGGTCGATGATGCGCTGATAAAACGTATTGGTAGCCTGGGGGCCCATGCCGCCCAGCACGCCGAGGATACCTTCCATTGTGGGTCCTCCTTTTCGGGAACAGGCTTACGCCTTTCGCTCGTAATACTGCTTGAACTTTTTGAAGTGGCCCAGCAGATTCTTCTCCATGCGGAGCGTCCGCATGAGGGGCTTGTCCTTGTCGTAGAACAGGGGGCGGACTTCCCTCCCCTGCTGCATGAGCTGCTTCATCTCCTGGTGGTAGTCGGAGACAATATACGCAAAGGCGACCTTCCGGGGCACGACCCGCCACAGGCTGGGGTTGTCAGCCAGGACGAAGGGCAGCTCTTTTCCCTCCACCCGGTCCTCCACCAGGAGCTTGGCGATGTTGTAGCCCGCGCCGGTGACGTAGTAGTTGCTGCGCCCCTGGCGGCAGTTGATCTCAAAGACCTTGTACTTGCCGTCCCGCTGGTCATACTTGATGTCGAAGTTGGAGAATCCGACGTAGCCGATGTCCTCCAAAAAGCTCTTGATCTTCTCGGCGATGGGGCCGCAAGGCTCATTGAGAATGACGGCGTGGTTGCCGATGCCGTGGGGGGTGTGTTCCTCCAGCAGCACGTGCCCCATGCACATGAGCTTTACTTTTCCGTTGCGGTCGGAGTAGTTGGTCAGCACGCGCATGTAGCTGTCGTCGCCGGGGATGAAGTCCTGAATAATCATCGTGTCGGGATAGCCGGAGGCATAGACCTTGTCCAGCACCTCCTCCAGATTCTTCCGATCGGGGCAGGTGAAGACCTTTTCATTCCCCTCAAAGGGATGCTCCCAATAGGCCACGCCGTTGGCGGGCTTGCAGATGTAGGGCGGCTGGAAATTCAGCTCGAAGTCGTGCCCCATCTCCTTGCGGTAGATAAAGGTCCCGGGGTGGTCGATGCCGTACTGGTCGCAGAGAGCGTAGAACTTCTCCTTGTTGATGAGGGTGTTGATGAGTTCTCCGCTGACCGTGGCGGCAATGCAGTTTTCCGGGAAATCCTGCTTGTTCTCGGCGGCGAGCTTCACATAGCTGTCGCCGCAGCCGATGACCAGCACGGTCTTGTCCGCAAACTCCCGCGCGGCCTTTGCCACGTTCTCCCGGAAGGTGGCAGCGTCCTCGTTCTGGGGGCAGACCCGGTAGTCAATGATGGTAGAGCCATAGGCCGGGCCGGAGGCAAACTTGCCATAGCAGACGGATTGGATGCCGTAAGCCTCGTGAAAGGCCCGGGCTACGCTGTAGACGTTGATGTCCCCGCCGAAGAGGAGGGGCTGGAAGTTATGTTCCATAGCTGATACGCTTCCTTTATTTTTCCGGGAAAGAGAGGAGCCGCTCGGCTCCTCTGGTGTTCCCGTTTTTGATTGGATGGTGCCGCCGGATTGTTATCCGCTCACCCGCGACACCTGATACACATTCTTCACCTGGTTGAGCTTATTCATAATGGTCGTGACCTCGCCCTGCCCGCGGACCTCCACCACCAGATTAAACTTGGTGTACCCATCCGGCAGGACATTCACGGTCATGGCCAGAATATTCAGCTTCGCCGTGGCCATGACCGTAGTCACGTCCATGGCCAGGCCGGGCCGGTCCTTCGCGATGATATCCAGCGAGGTCTTGTAGGTGTTGAGGCTGTCGGGGTCCCAGCTGACCTTGATCCAGCGGTCCTTTTCCCCTGGTCTGGTCTGGCCGTTGATGGCGTTGGGACAGTCCGCCCGGTGGACCGACACGCCGTAGCCCCGGGTGATGAAGCCCACGATGGGGTCCCCAGGGACGGGGGTGCAGCACTTGGCGAACTTGACCATACATTCCGTCATGCCCGCCACGATGACGCCGGAGACGGAGTGCTTCTTGTTGCCGGATTTGGCCACGCCGGAGTCGAGCGCGGCGGCGACCTCCGCCTGCTGGCGGGCCTCCTGCTCGGCTTTTTCGGCGGCCAGGCGCTCGGCCTCCTGGCGGTCCTGGTGAATGAGCTCTTCCCGGGCGCGGTTGGCGCACTTCTGGGCGGAGGCGCCGCCGTAGCCGATGGCGGCGTACATCTCGTCCAGGGAGTTGAAGCGCACCTTTTCCAGGATGTGGGGCAGCATCGTCTCGGTGGTGAGCATAGCAATGGTCAGGCCCAGGCGCTTGATCTCCCCCTCGAACATGGTGCGGCCATGGGCCACGTTTTCCTCCCGCTTCTCCCGCTTGAACCACTGGCGGATTTTCGTGCGGGCCTGGTTGCTCTTGGCCAGCTTCATCCAGTCGCGGCTGGGTCCCTTGGCGTTTTTGGAGGTGATGACCTCCACGATCTCGCCGGAGCGCAGGCGGTAGTCAAAGCCGACGATGCGCCCGTTGACCTTCGCCCCCGTCATGGAGTTGCCCACGGCGGAGTGGATGGCATAGGCAAAGTCAATGGGGGTCGCCCCGGCAGGCAGGTTGATGACATCGCCGCCGGGGGTGAAGACGAAAACCTCGTCGGCGAACAGATCGACCTTCAGCGAGCGGATGTATTCCTCCGCTTCCGTATCCTGCTGGTTTTCCAGCAGACGGCGCACCCAGGCGAACGTCTCCTCGGTACCCAGCTGCTTGTTGCTCAGGCCCTGCTTATACTTCCAGTGGGCCGCCACGCCGTACTCGGCCATGTGGTGCATCTCCCAGGTGCGGATCTGCACCTCAAAGGGGATGCCCTCGCTGCCGATGACGGTGGTGTGGAGGGACTGGTACATGTTGGGCTTGGGCGTGCCGATGTAGTCCTTGAAGCGGCCTAAGACCGCCTTGTACATGTCGTGGATACAGCCCAGCACGCTGTAGCAGGTGGGGATGTCGTCCACGATGACCCGGAAGGCATACAGGTCAAAAATCTCACTGAGCTTCTTGTTCTGGGCGTACATCTTCCGGTAGATGGAGTAGACGTGCTTCACCCGCCCGTAGACCGTGCCCTGGATGCCCTCCTTTTGCAGGCGGCCCTGAATTTCGTTCTGAATGCGGTCCATGAAGGCGGCGTGGGCCTTGGCCTGGGCCGCCAGCTCGTCCGAGATCTCTTTGTAGGCCACGGGGTCCAGGAAGCGCAGGGATTCGTCCTCCATCTCCCATTTCATCCGCTGCATACCTAAGCGGTGGGCGATGGGGGCGTAAATTTCCAGCGTTTCCAACGCCTTCTCCCGCTGCTTCTTCTCGGACTGGTATTCCAGCGTCCGGATGTTATGCACCCGGTCGCAGATTTTAATCAGAATGACCCGGACATCCTGGGCCATGGCCATGAGCATTTTCCGCAGATTCTCCATCTGCTTCTCTTCCGTGGAGGTATATTTGACCTTGTTGAGCTTGGTCACACCCTCCACCAGGTTTGCTACCGTGATGCCGAAGCGCTTGGCAACCTCCTCATGGGTAGCGTCGGTGTCCTCGATGGTGTCGTGGAGCAGGGCGGCGATGATGGAGTCGGCGTCCAGCCCCAGGTCCGCCACCAGGTGGGCCACCTCCAGGGGATGGGTGATGTAGGGGGAGCCGTCCTTGCGGAGCTGACCGTCATGGTGCTCCTTGGCATAGGCATAGGCGTCCCGCACCCGGTCCTGCTCCTCCGGGGGCATATTTTGTATTTTTTCTTCCAGCTCGGCAAGCCGAGCGGCCAGCTTGTCCTCCATAGGGACTTGATTCCCGGTCGAATTCTCCATAGCGTCCTTCCCTTTCTCCTGCTGTTCTGGCTGTCAGGAGCTCCTCTCTTTGCCCCAGGCAATGTCCTGTAAATGCTTGATGACGGGCGACTGGAGCAGCGAGACCTTTCCCTCTCCCCGCCGCTTTTTCAGCCGGATGCGGAGCATCCCCCCTGGCTCGGGGTCCATCTGGGCCAGGTCAAAGCTCTCCAGGACCTCCAGGCAGATCATCGTCCGCAGGGTGGATTCCCACAGGTCCCCCTCCTGGGCTACTTTTCGGGCCAGGCGAATGGGGTGGTCCACGACCTCCCCCTCCCGGTTGGCCAGGTACCGCCACACGGCGGCCAGCTCCTCCCGCTCGGGGATCATGGTCCGGGCCTCGCAGGGGGTGATGGACTCTCCCCGAGAGTATTTCCGGTAAAGAGCCTGTTCATTCTGCTGCTTGGCCGTGTAGGACGGCCGCAGGTCCACCAGATGCAGCTGCACCGTCCGGGAGCCGCGGTACTCATTGATCTGGGGGTAAAAGGCCACGTCCGCCTTGTCCCCCACCGCCAGGCCGGACTTGGCCCGGGTGACGGAGAAAAAGATCATGTCCACGGTCCGCCCGTCCCGGCTGGCCCGCATTTTCAGGTGCCGCCCGCCGCCGACATCCGTCATGCAGGTGACGGTGACGCCGCTGAGGGAAAAGACCGGCTTGGGGTTGCCCGCGCCGTAAGGCTCCAGCATGGACAGGGCCTCCACCTCTTCCACGGTGAGGACGGCGGTGTTCTCAATCTCCCCGTCAATTTTCAACGTGGAGACATGGGCCTCGCCCCCGGTGTCCTCCCGAATGAGGTCCTGCATCCGGTGGCGGAAGAGGGGGATGTTGTCCTCCATAATGGTAAAGCCAGCGGCCAGCGCATGGCCGCCGTAGCCCTCCAATAAATCCGCGCACTGCTCCAGGGCGGCGAAGAGATTGAACCCGCCGTAGGACCGGCAGGAGCCTTTGCCCCTGCCGTCCTCCTGCAAGCAGATCATAAACACGGGGCAGGCAAACTGCTCGGCCAGCCGGGAGGCCACGATGCCCACCACGCCCTGGTGCCAGGTGTGCTCGGCCAGCACCAGGCAGTCGTAGGTCCCGCCTCCGGCCAGGCGGGAGAGGCAGTTGTTGAAAATGTCCAGCTCCACCCCCTGCCGCTGGCGGTTCAGCTCGCACAGCTCGTGGGCCAGGTACTCGGCCCGCTCGGTGTCGTCCGTCAGGATGAGGTCGGCGGCCATGGCCGCCCGGCCCATGCGTCCGGCGGCGTTGATGCGGGGGGAGAGGCAGTAGCCCACGGTGGTGGAGTTGATGGCCCGGCTCAGGGTCCCGGCCTCCACCATGAGGGCGTACAGCCCCCGGCGGCGGGTCTTTTTCAGGTGCTTCAGGCCCACCCGGACGATGGTCCGGTTCTCGCCCAGGAGCTTCATCACGTCCGCGATGGTGCCCACGGCGGCGAGGTCGGCGTATTCGTGAAACAGGGCGTTGGCCCGCTTCTCGCCGCCGGAGACGCTGCCCAGGGCCATGACCAGCTTGAGCGCCACGCCCACACCGGCCAGCTCCTTGAAGGGATAGGGGCAGTCCTTCCGGTGGGGGTCCACCACGGCGATGGCATCCGGGAGCTTTTCCTTGCATTCGTGGTGGTCCGTCACGATCATGTCCACGCCCAGGCTGGCAGCGTAAGACGTCTCAGCCAGGGCGGTGATGCCGCAGTCCACCGTGATGATGAGGGTCACGCCCTGTAGGGCCAGCTCCTCCACGGCCTGGTTGTTCACGCCGTAGCCCTCGGTGAGCCGGTCGGGGATGTAATACCGCACGCTGCCCCCCTGGGACCGGAGATAATGGGTGAGCAGACAGGTGGCAGTGATGCCATCCACATCGTAGTCGCCGTAGACGGCAATAGACTCCTTGTTGCGCAGCGCCCGCCCGATGCGGGCGGTCGCCAGATCCATGTCTTTCATCAGGTAGGGGTCGCAGAGCTGATCCTCTGCGCTGGACAGCAGAGCCTTGGCCTCGTTTAAGTCGGTCAGCCCGCGGGCGCAGAGGGTGGCCGCGACCAGGGGGGGCACTCCCTGTCGCTCCATCTCCCGGCACACTTGCTGGGGTCGCTGGGCTATCTTCCACTGCTGATACTTCATGGTTTGGAACCTCGGTTTGATAATTTCTATCTCGCTGCGCCGACCCCTTGGGGACGGCAGAGAAAAAAGTCAATAGCTATACAAAGTTTAGTTTATCATAAAACCTCCCTCATCTCAAGAGATAAGGGAGGTTTTCTCACTTTTAGTCATATTTCGTCCGGTCATACCGGGAGAGATTCTGAAAATCCTCCATACGCGCCTTCGCCGCAGGCGAGGGGGCGTCGGTGAGGACGCCGTTCTCCTCCACCCAGCCGGTGGTGTGCAGGACGGGGAGCATGTGCGCCGTCTCCCGCTGGGCCTGCATGTAGGCAGAGCCTTCCCAGCCGATGAGTTCAAAGACCTGGTTCATCAGGAAGCAGGGGGAGAGATCGGGACCCTGGCCCTGGAAGCTCTGGCCGAGCTGCTTCTTGGCCGCCTGGTTGCCCCAGATGGTGTACCAGGTGGTGTAGTAGTTCCGGAAGCCCTGCTCCGTGGTGGTGTCCAAACTGATGCCCATGCCCTCGTAGATGACGCCGTGGTTGCCCATCCAGGGCTTATGGTCCCCGTAGAGGACCAACACCACCGGCTCATCCAGGCTGTCCAGGTACTCCATGAACTGCTTGACGTAGTGGGAGGTATCCTGGACCAGGTGGAAATAATTGTTCAGGGCGTTGAGGGTCTTCTCGTCGTAGTTCCCGGTGCAGTAGCTTCTGCCCCAGTATGCCTTCTCCGTGTTGTAGGGACCGTGGCCCTGGTAGGTCACGTTAAAGGAAAAGAGCGGCGCGTCGTTGGTCTGGAAGTACTCCGTCAGGCGCTTTTGCAGGTCCGGGAAGAACACGTCGTCATAGGCCACGTCTGCATCCTTCTCTACGAACTGGTAGTAGTAGTTGTCTGTGAAGAGATAGTCGTCCAGCCCCAGGTTGGGGTTGACGTTCTTCCGGTCGTAGAACCAGTCCCGGCAGGGGTGGGCGCCGTTGGCGGTGTAGCCCTGGCTCTTGAGATACCAGGCGGTGGAATCCGTCTTGGTCTTAAAGTCCCCGTGCTGGTTGCCGCCGGTGATAAAGGCCCATTCCGTCTCCGTGGTGCCCCCGGCGAAAATATCTGTGATGAGATTTCCGGAGTAGCTCTGCGCCTGGATCTCATGGAAGTCCTGATAGACCTCAGGCGAAAGTCCGTCGATGTCAAACACGGACAGATCGGCAAAGGCTTCCAGCTGAATGGTGATGAGGTTCACTTTTTTGTCCTCGGGAATGACGGCGTCGGTGTACTGGTTCAGCTCCGCCCGGGCCGCCCGCTCGTCGTAATTTCCCTGGGAATTCATGTAGTCCCCCGCGCTGTGGAAGAAGGGGTAGACGATGCCGGTGGCGGCGTAAGCCTGCCCCTCGTCCTGGGCGTAGTCTCCGGCCAGAGTGGTGTACCGCTGCTCGCTGGGATAGATGTCGTTGAAGCAGACCAGGCTGAACACACCCACGGCAGTCAGCGACAGCATCCGCACCGTCGCGTGGGGCTTGCCTTTTCCCAGGAAAAACAGCAGGACGGCTGCGGCGATCATGGCGAAGATCCAGACCCACATGAGGGGGGTGAGCTTCACGTCATACTGTCCGGACATCTGGAATCCCTCCCGGATGCGGAAGAGGTCAGACCAGACCATCGGGTCATCCCGGAACATGACTTTGAAGTAATTGGCCCCGGTGAGCAGGAAGATGAGCGTCCCCGTCACCAGCACCGCCAGCCAGGAAAGCCCCGAGGCCAGCCACACCAGCCCCAGCAGGAGCAGGACGGGCAGGGTGTTCCAGAACAGCAGGACGGGGTTCCCGCCCCAGCTCACCCCGTTGTTGCCGGAGAAGGCCAGGGAAAAGCCGCTGATCATCACGCCCACGGCCAGCAGCAGCATGAGCGTCAGCCAGGGGGAGCGGGGCAGCCCGGCCTTGTTTTTCTTGCGGGTCTTTCCTGCCGTGTGTGGTTTGGTTTGCGCCGTGCGCTTGCGCGCCGGACGGGAGTCCGTTTTCGTTGGTGTCATGGGTTTTGCTCTCCAAAGTCGCTGTAGTAATTGCCCGCCAGGACGCGGTTGCTCAGGGTGGTGATACGGTTGATTTCGGCAGTGCGCTCGGCGTTCCCGGTCTCGCCGCTGGTGCTGGACCAGTACTGCTCGCCGTCAAACCAGCTGCCGTCGGCAAAGAACACATAGCCGCCCTGGTCCCCCAGGGCGTCGTGGCCCACCAGGAATGCCCCGGTGGTATCCAGGCCCAGGAGGTTTGCCACGGTGGGCAGCACGTCGGGGGTGGAGGTCACTTTATCAATCTCGGTCGGCTCGATGCCGTCGGCCCAGATGAAGAAGTCCGTGTGCTGGAGCATGTTCATGTTGTCCACGCCCTTGAGCTCCATGTTCAGGGCGTCGTCCATCATGTAGTAGTTGTAGTGGTCGGCGTAGAAGACCAGGACAGTGTCCTTGTCGTGGCCGCTCTCCTGGAGCTTGGTCATGAGCTCGCCGATGAATCGGTCCGTCTCCATAGCCCCGGCCACGGCGTAGACATAGTTGCCGTCGGTGCGCTGGGCGGCAGCTTGGGCGGCTTCCTTGTTCTCCTGGTAAATGACGTTGTCCTCGCCGTAGGGCCCGTGGGCCGAGTAGGTGATGACGAAGGAGAAGAAGGGGCTTGACTCCGTCATGGCGTCAAAACCGTTGATGAGCTGGCGGTCCAGCTCGTGCTCGGTCATGTTCAGGTCACTGCCGCCGTAATACTTCTCATAGCCGAGATTGGGGTGGATGTTCTCCCGGTCGTAAACGGTTCCCTCGCTGTTGTGGAAGGAGCGGGAGGTGTAGCCTGCCTGGTTGAAGAGGTTTGCCAGGGAGAAGGGGTAATTGTCGTCCGTATACACTGAGGTGGGGATACCGCCGGTGGCGGGCAGGAGGCTGGTGTTGGCCATGAACTCGGTGTTGAAGGTCCCGGCGGTGATGTAGGCCGGGGTGTAGTGGTTGCTGAAGGAGATACTCTCGGACTTGAGCTTCGAGAGGTTGGGCATGTACTCCGGCTGAAGCATCCAGGTGTCCAGCGCCTCCAGCTGGACCATGATGACGTTTTTACCCTGGAACATCCCCGTGTAGTCGTTGGGCTGCTTGGCTTCCTCATAGGCGGCGATATAATCCTCCACCTGCTGCCGTTCGTCGTCGCTCATGGTGTTGGCGGGGAAGATCTGGCGGATGAGGTCGCGCATGGTGTACTGGTACAGGCCGCAGAGCTTCAGGGAGTTGGTGGTGTCGCTGAACTCATGGTAGGCGGCGCTCTCCGTGTTCTCCTCGGCGTTGTCCCAGACCACCGTATCGACCACGGGGAAGAAATGGTAGTTGGTAAAGGCAATGAGACCCGCGCCGATCACCGCCGCCACGACGCCCAGGAGCACAGACAGCTTCACGGGCTTGGGCGGGATGACCTTCAGCAGACGGCCGGAGGTCATCATGAGCAGGACGGTCACGGTCGCGCCCGCCACAACTTTTAGGGCAATGTGGATGTACGACGCCTGCATAAACTCCCCCGTTCCCCCGTAGGTCAGCACGGAGAAGGAGAAGAAGCGGCGGAACATGCTCATAAATCCGCTGTGGGTCACGGCGATGGTGACGAAGGTCACGAGCGGCACGCACCGCACGAACCAGCGGGGCACCTTCGGCAGGCAGAACACCAGCCCCGCAAAAACCAGCGCCCAGCCCAGCGTAAAGAGCCACGCAGGGCCATACTCCACCCCCACGATGCCGGCGGCCCGATAGGTGTAGCGCAGGGAGAAATCCAGCACGAAATAGGCCAGGAAGAAGGGGATAATGTAGAGATAGGGGCGGATCCCCGGCATGTCGCGGGTGTAAAGCCGGTCCTTGGCGAAGCACTGCCGGAAGGTCAGTCCTTGGTCCTTCCCCGGCAGCTTCCGCGCGGCTTTGCGTTGTTGCTTTTCGGCAGATGACATGGGTCGTCTCCTTTCGGTTTCTAAACGCTTATCTCCCGGCGTTCCGAAAAAATGCCGGAAGATAAGCGCTTGGAAATGACAAACCACCAGGGGTGGGAGGCCGCGAAACCGACGCGGTCCCCCACCCCCTGGGCAGTGAAGTATTGTACTAAAAAATCCTGAAATCAGGCTTAAAATGCCATCTTCTCCTGGAGATATGCCTTCAGCTCGGAGATGGGCAGACGCACCTGCTCCATGGTGTCGCGGTCGCGGACGGTCACGCAGTGGTCGCCCTCTTTGTCTGCGTCGCCTACGGTGTCGAAGTCCACGGTGATGCAGTAGGGGGTGCCGATCTCGTCCTGACGGCGGTAACGCTTGCCGATGGAACCGGCGTCGTCATAGTCGCACATGAAGTCCTTGGACAGGTCGTCCAGCAGCTCCTGGGCGGGGCCGGCCAGCTTCTTGGACAGGGGCAGCACGGCGCACTTGAAGGGCGCCAGGGCGGGGTGCAGGCGCAGGACCACGCGGATGTCGTCCTTGCCGTTCTTGTCCTGACCGACAACCTCCTCGTCGTAAGCGTCCACCAGGAAGGCCAGGGTCACGCGGTCGGCGCCCAGGGAGGGCTCGATGACGAAGGGGATGTAGTGCTCGCCGGACTCCTGGTCGAAGTAGGTCTGGTCCTTGCCGGAGGTGGTCTGGTGGGCGTTCAGGTCGTAGTTGGTCCGGGAGGCCACGCCCCACAGCTCGCCCCAGCCGAAGGGGAAGGCAAACTCGAAGTCGGTGGTGGCGTTGGAATAGTGAGAAAGCTCCTCGGGGTCGTGGTCACGCAGGCGCAGGTTCTCGTCCTTCATGCCCAGGTTCAGCAGCCAGTTGTGGCAGAACTCTTTCCAGTACTTGAACCACTCCAGCTCCGTGCCGGGCTTGCAGAAGAACTCCAGCTCCATCTGCTCGAACTCACGGGTGCGGAAGGTGAAGTTGCCGGGGGTGATCTCATTCCGGAAGGACTTACCGACCTGGCACACGCCGAAGGGCAGCTTCTTCCGGGTGGTGCGCTGGACGTTCTGGAAGTTGACAAAGATGCCCTGGGCCGTCTCGGGGCGCAGGTACACGGTGTTCTTCGCGTCCTCGGTGACGCCCTGGAAGGTCTTGAACATGAGGTTGAACTGACGGATGTCGGTCCAGTTATGGCCGCCGCAGGAGGGGCAGGCGATGTTGTGCTCCTCGATGAAGTCCTTCATCTCGCTCTGGCTCAGGGCGTCCACGGACTTGCCCAGGTCAAAGCGGTTGGTCTGGCACCAGTCCTCGATGATCTTGTCGGCGCGGAAGCGCTCCTTGCACTCCTTGCAGTCCATCAGGGGGTCAGAG
>CAVCXN010000130.1:0-3856 GCA_963606215.1 uncultured Mycoplasmatota bacterium
ATGCACATGATCACGGTCATGCTGGTGGGCCTGGCCATGGGCTCCACCGTCACCATCGCCCAGGCCGTGGGCGGCGAGAAACGCCAGCGGGCCGCCGACGCCGTGGGCAGCACGGCGACCATCTTTCTGGCCCTGTCCGTGGTCTTGACGCTGGTGCTGCTGCGGTTCGTCTATCCCATCGTGTCGGTCATGTCCACCCCGGCGGAGGCCGTGGAGGGGACGGCGCAATATCTCACCGTCTGCTTCCTGGGCATCCCCTGCATCACCGCCTACAACATCATCAGCGCCATCTTCCGGGGCATGGGCGACTCGAAAAGCCCCATGTATTTCATCGCCATCGCCTGCGCTGCGAACATCGGTTTGGACTTTCTCTTTATGGGCGCCCTGCACCTCGGACCCTTCGGAGCCGCCCTGGGCACAACAATCTCCCAGGCCATCAGCGTGGTCGTTGCCCTCATCGTCATCTGCCGCAAGGGGACGGGCCTGCCCATCACGAAAGCCTGCTTCCGGCCCAAATGGATCGTCACCAGGCAGATTTTACGCATCGGCATCCCCATCGCCCTGCAAGATGGACTCATTCAGATCGGTTTTCTCGTCATCACCATCATCGCCAACGGGCGCGGCCTGACGGACGCCGCCGCCGTGGGCATCGTGGAAAAGGTCATCAGCTTTCTCTTCCTGGTCCCCTCCTCCATGCTCTCCACCGTCTCCGCCCTGGGCGCGCAGAACATCGGCGCGGGCAAGCCGGAGCGGGCCAAGAGTACCCTGCGCTACGCCGTCATGATCACCGCCGGGTTTGGCGTCATCATGGCTGTGCTCATGCAGTTCATCGCCGCCCAAGTCGTCTCTCTCTTCACGCCGGACCAGGCCGTGTGGGTGGCCGGTGGGCAGTATCTGCGGGGGTATATCTTAGACTGCGCTCTGGCGGGGATCCACTTCAGCTTCAGCGGCTACTTCTGCGCCCGGGGACGGTCGGAGTTTTCGTTCCTGCATAACATCATCTCTCTCTGCCTGGCCCGGCTTCCCGGCGCGTATTTCACCTCGCTCTGGTTCCCGGGGACCCTCCTCCCTATGGGCCTGGCGACGGCGGCGGGGTCCCTGGTGTCCGTCATCATCTGCCTCATCGCCTACCGCCTCATCACCCGGAAGGTCACCCCTGCGCCTGCCGCAGGTGCCGCCGGACGGCGCGAAAACGCGGAGGGATCTCCTCGTCGGTGAGGTGCTGGGGCAGGTCTGTGCTCCCGGCTTCCTGGGCGACCTCGTAGTACCAGCATTTATAGTCCAGGGTGTCCATAGTCTGCTGAAGCTCTTTCATTTTCTGCTGTAAGACCTCCCGCTGCTGCTGAAACAGAGCCAGGCGCCGGGAGATCGTCTCGTCCCCCTCCATGGCCAGCTGGATATATTCCCGAATGGACTTCAGGGGCATCCCCGCCCGCTTCATGCAGCGGATGACCTGGAGCCACTCTATATCCTTCTCCTGAAACATCCGGATGCCGCCCGAAGACCGCTCGACAAAGGGCAGCAGACCCTCCTTGTCGTAGTAGCGCAGGGTAGAAGTCGGTACGTCCAGCCGCTTTGCCATCTCGCCCACAGTATACATCATGTCGATCCCTCCTAAAATCTTTCGCATTTTTTCGAAGTTTATCGCTTTGCCCTATTGACTTAAAGCTAGGTTTCACTTGTATGATAAACTCACAGGGCAAGGGGAAGTATACGCCCCTTCTGTCCGTTGGTCAAGTACACAAAAGATACATTTTCCAGGAGGTCGTTCTTATGAAATGTCAAAATAAATCCGATTTTGAATCCCAAAATGTTTTTGGCACCGGCGCGCCCAACGAGGCGTATGCCCAGTACTTCATCGGCCAGTCCTACCTCAACCCCCTGACCGACCCCAAGTCCGGCCTGTTCCTCGCCAACGTGACCTTTGAGCCGGGCTGCCGGAACAACTGGCACATCCACCACGCCACCCAGGGCGGCGGCCAGACCCTCATCTGCACCGCCGGGGAGGGCTGGTACCAGGAGGAAGGCAAGCCCGCCGTCTCCCTGACCCCCGGCACCGTCATTCCCATCCCGGCCAACGTGAAGCACTGGCACGGAGCCAAGGCCGACAGCTGGTTCAGCCACATCGCCGTGGAGAACCCCGGGGAGAACTGCTCCAACGAGTGGCGTGAGCCGGTCAGCGACGAAGACTACGACAAGTTGCACGACTGATGTCTCATATCGTTAAGAAGATAACGCACACCACAGAGAAAACCCGCAAACCCAGAGCAACTTTCCGTTCTGGGCTTGCGGGTTTCCCGTTTCCGCATTATAATAAGGCAATAACCATGCGCTACGCAGGATAGGAGGGAACTCTATGGCCACCACATACGGCGTCTATATCCACATCCCCTTCTGCAAAAGTAAATGTGACTACTGTGACTTCTACTCCCTGGCCGGACGGGAGGAGGAAATGGATCGCTATCAAAAGGCCCTCATCGCCCAGCTCAAGTCCTTCACCCCCCGCTTGAAGGGCCGGGTGGCGGACACCATCTACTTCGGCGGCGGCACACCCTCCTACTATGGGGAAAAGCGCCTGCGGGAGCTGCTGGTCCTCATGCAGCGGCTCTTTACCGTCAGCCGCCAGGCGGAGATCACCGTGGAGTGCAACCCCGACAGCGTGGACTGGCGCTCCATGGCCCGCCTGCGCCGGGCGGGGGTGGACCGCATCTCCCTGGGAGCGCAGACCGCCGACCCCACCCAGCTGCGCTGTCTCCACCGCATCCACTCCACCCGGCAAGTGGTCCAGGCCGTGGCGGATATCCGGCAGGCAAAGATCACAAACCTGAGCCTAGACCTCATCTACGGACTGCCCGGGCAGGATATGACGAGCTGGCTGGACACCCTGAACAAGGCCATCCGCTTAGCTCCGGAGCATCTCTCCTGCTACGGCCTGAAAGTGGAAGAGGGCACCCCCCTGGCCCGCCAAGCCGCGCTGGGGCTGGAACTGCCCGACGGGGACGACCAGGCCGATTTTTATCTGGCCGCCGTAGACCGTCTGCGGCAGGCAGGCTACCATCAATATGAAATTTCCAACTTCTCCAAGCCCGGCAAGGAATCCCGCCACAACCTGAAATACTGGATGGGTCGGGAATACGTCGGCTTTGGCCCCGGCGCGCACTCCTACTTTGACGGCCAGCGCTACGCCTACCCCCGGGACCTAGCCGGGTATCTGGCCGCGGGCGGCTTGGTGGAGCCGGTGGAAGTCCAGACCATCCCCCCCTCCGAACGCGCCCGGGAGTATCTGCTCCTGCGGATGCGGACCCGCTGGGGCATTGAGGAGTGGGAATACCGCCGCAACTTCGGCCTGAACTTTGAGCCCATCGCCCGCAAGCTGGAGTTTTTCGAGCGCCACCAATGGACTGTCCAGACCGACCACCGCTGGCACTTCACCCCCCAGGGCTACCTGCTCTCCAACACCCTCATCCTGGAGCTGCTGGATGCCCAGTCTGATACCTTCCAGGAGCAGAAATATTGGAAAACGCTGTTGGGGAAGCCGGACACGCAATGAATCAAATTATAAGTTTGAAAAGCCAGGGTTGTCCTCATCGAAGAGGCAATGCAACCCTGGCTTTTCCCGTAGCTAGTAATAACATCAAATGATATAATCTGACAAGTCACTCATTCCTTTAAGCTCTTCAAATCGCGATTTTATTTGTTCGTTTATGCTCGCGTGCATTACTGGAATGACATTCAAATCTTCCTCTTTCACAGGAAGTGTTGCAATGTCTGGATTTTCTCCACATTGAGGGAAATTGACAAGCCATGAGTCGCTTTTTTTGCTCGCGTCACAAATCCATCCCTGCATCCCCTGATG
>CAVCXN010000131.1:0-4147 GCA_963606215.1 uncultured Mycoplasmatota bacterium
GACCGTTACCGCGCTGTTTGAAAAGGACGCGGAGGAACCCACGACCGGCACCTATAAGGACGGCGTGTACACCGGCAAGGCTCAGGGTTACGGCGGTACTGTTACCGTGACTGTGACCGTGGAAAACGGCAAGATCTCCAAAGTAGAGGCTTCCGGAGAGAAGGAAACACCTGACAGATGGCAGAATGCCATTGCGATCATCGAGAAGCTGATCGGCAAGGGTGACGATGGTTCCGTGAAGGACGTCGATACTGTTTCCGGTGCAACCGTCAGTAGTGACGCCATCAAGCAGGCCGTCCGGAACGCCCTGAACAACGCAGGGAAAGAAGACGGCTCCGAGAGCAACCCCTATGTCATCGCCGACATTGACCAGCTGAAAGCGTTTGCAGATGCGGTGAACGGCGACAATGATTATGCGGGCAAGTATGTTGTCCTGGGTGCAAACCTGGACCTGTCCGGAATTGCCTGGACGCCCATCGGCACCAGCGATCATGGTAAGACGTATGATTTTGCCGGTACCTTCGACGGCAAGGGCTACACCGTGAGCCATGTGAACTGCGGCAGCGGCAGTGATGCGGCCAGCTATGAAGCGGTTGGCTTCTTCGGTGTCGTGAGCGGCACAGTAAAGAACCTGAACGTTTCGATCGACAAGTACTATAACAGCTACGATGCAGACAACCAGACGGTTGTTTCCATGGGCGGTCTGGTTGGCCTTCTGGCACGCGGTGGTGTCATTGACCACTGCTCCGTGAGCGGCGGCAGCCAGGTCGTGTCCGAGACGAGCGGGCCGAAGGCGGCAGTCGGTGGCCTGGTTGGTCAGATGCAGAGCGGTACTCTGGTTGCCAACTGCTGGACGGATGTGGGCCTGAGCTATGGTTCTCTGGACCTGAGTGCAGATGTGTCTATGGGCGGCATCTGCGGCAAGCAGGCACAGAACAGCCTCATCGCCAACAGCGCCAGCTTCGGCGCTGTGCCCGGCATGATCATGACCGGCCAGCTGAGAGTCGGCGGTCTGGTCGGCCAGGCATCCGGTGCCATCTACAACTGCTACACCAACAGCCTGACCAAGGCCAATGTGATGGGCCAGCCCACCGCAAGCGGCTTTACAAACAACGATGCATCTACGGCAGTTGGCTTCCTGGTCGGTAGCTCTACCGGCGGCGCAGCTCTGTATGACTGCTACTATGACAAGAGCGCAGACCAGTTCAGCAATGTTGATCTGGCCGCTGACCCCGACGAGGGCAAGACCGAGCGCCGCCAGGCCACTGGCTGGGAGAATGGCTCGGATGTCAAGACGGACGAGAGCTTCATCGAAGCCAAGACCGCTTCTGAACTGGCTTCCAATGCCTTTGCAGCGGTGCTGAACGGCAACACCAAGAACAGTGTTCAGAATGCAGCCAGCGATTACTTCAAGAGCAAGAACCTCCTGACAGATACTGTTTCCAACTGGGAGGATAAGGCAGACGACGGCTTCCTCTCCTGGAGGCTCACCGGCAGCCGTGTCCTCTTCGGCGACACTGCCGTTGTGACGGTGGACGTGACGGACGTGGCTCTGCTGGCGCAGCAGACCGTTGCCTACGGCACGGCCAAGGACGCTCTGAACCTGCCCGAGACGGTGGAAGTTACGCTGAGCAACAACAAGAAGGCGACCCTGTCCGTCAACTGGACCTGCACCAACTACGACGGCAACACGGCAGGGGACTACACCTTTGAGGGCACCCTGGTCCTGACCGATGGCATCTCCAATCCCCAGGCGAAGAAAGCCTATGTGGTCGTCAAGGTCCAGCCCAAGCAGGACGGCGGCAACACCGGCGGCGGTGGGTCCTCCGGTGGCGGCGGCAGCTCGGGCGGCGGTTCTTCCAGTGGCGGCTCCTCCTCCGGCGGCAGCGGGAACACCGGCAACAACGGCGGTTCCAGCAGCACGCCCTTCGTGGACATCCGCACCCACTGGGCCAAGAGCAACATCGAGCGCGCCGTGGCCAAGGGCCTCTTCACCGGCACCTCTGCCACGACCTTCCAGCCCGACCGGGCCATGAACCGCGCCATGCTGGTGACGGTCCTGTACCGGATGGAGAACGAGCCGACCGCTGAGGGCAGCGGCAAGCACTTCGCAGACGTGCCAGCCAGCGCCTACTACGCCAAGGCCGTGGCCTGGGCTTCGGACGAGGGCATCGTCACCGGCTACAGCGACACCCAGTTCGGCCCTGAGGACACCATCACCCGCGAGCAGCTGGCGGTCATCCTGAACCGCTACGCCACCTACAAGGGCTACAACACCTCCAAGACCGCAGACCTGGCGGCCTTCCAGGACGCCGATCAGATCAGCGATTGGGCGCGTGTCCCCGTCCAGTGGGCCAACGCCATGAAGCTGCTCAACGGCCGGACCTCCACCACCCTGGCCCCCAAGGGCAGCGCGACCCGCGCGGAAGTGGCGAAGATCCTCGTGACCTTCCTGGATACCGTGAAGCGGTAAGCAAAAACCATGTGAGTCCTTCTGCCTGACGGCAGGATACAAACAACGCTCCCCCTTGCCACCCGAACAGGCGGCAAGGGGGAGCGTTTTGTCGTGAGAAAAATGAGAACATGAATCGGCTCAGGAAATGACTTGAACCGAGGCGTCGGTGAGGGATTCGTAGCAGTTTTCCAGCCCCTTGGTGAGATAGACGGAGCCGTCGTCCGTCATCCAGACGGCGTCGAATTCATCCGAGTGGGCACGCCAGTACTCCTCGGCCTTTTCAGGCCCCATGATGAAGAGCGAGGTGGACAGACCGTCCGCCAGGGTGCCGTCGGCGCTGACGATGGTCATGGAGAGCACGCCGCTGTCGGCGGGGTAGCCGGTGCGGGGGTCGATGATATGGTGGTAGGTCTTGCCGTCTTCTTCAAAGTAGCGCTGGTAGCCGCCGGAGGTGATGACGGCCTGCTCCGCGATCTCCAGGACGAGGAAGTTTTCGGATTGGTCCCGTGGGTCCTGGATGGCCACCCGCCAGTTGCTCCCGTCGGGCTTATGGCCCAGGGCCTGGACGTTGCCGCCCAGAGACACGATGCCGGAGGTCACGCCCTGATCCCGGAAAACCTGCATGATGCGGGCCGACGTGAAGCCCTTGGCGATGCCGCCCAGGTCAATGGAGACGTTCTCCGGCAGGGTGGCGGTGCTGCCGTCCAGCCGGACTTTGGAGGAATCGACCCGGCTGAGCAGGTCTTGCAGCGTGGCGTCGTCGGGGACGTGGTACTCCCCGGTGGAGAAGCCCCAGGCGGTCATGACCGGGGCGATGGTGCAGTCGAACAGCCCGCCGGTGTCCTCAGAAAGCGCCAGGGCTTGGCGGAGGAGGGAAGCAGTGTCGTCCGAGAGGGTGTTGGTGCCCTGGGCGTTCAGCACTGCGATATCTCCGTCGGCGCTGCTGATGGAGAAGAGGTTGTCCAGCCGCTGGATCTCCTGCGTGGCGGCGTCCAGCCCGGCCTGGGCGTGGGCGCCGTAGGCGGTGAGGGTCATGACCGTGTCCATGGCGAAGAGGTCCGCCGACTGGGACTCTGAAGCCTGGGCGTCCGAAGTTTTGGAGTCAGCGGTGGTGGTTGAGGGCGTCTCTGCGGCCTGCCCGCCGCAGCCGGTCAGCAGGAGCAGCCCAATGAGAAGAGAGGGGAGTAAAGTCGTTCGATGAAAGCGCATAACATTCCGTCCTTTTTTCTGTTGTTAGCGAAAACTTACAGCTTACCATACCACAGAAAAAACAAGGCTGTCAAGGGCGGGAAAAGCGCGCAAAAAACGGGACAAAAAACGAAATTCGTCTATTGACAAGAGAAAAAAGTGGTGATAAACTTTTGATAAGGAAGTTAGCTGGGACTAATTTCCAAAACCTATTCTGTCCCCACTGCCTGGAGGCGGGATGGGTTTCTTTTTTACCAAGAGTTAGCTGAAACTACCAAAAATTAGAAAACGCTAACCAAGAGAAAGGGAGGTAATCCATGAAGTTTCAAAAAACCATAGCGGCGACCCTGTCGGCAGCGATGCTGCTGTCGGTGAGTTCGTTCGCGGCCACGCCGTCTGATTTCTCAGATTTCCCGGCGGACTGGTCCACGGACGCGCTGACCCACGCGGTAGAAAACGGCCTGCTCAACGGGTCCGACGGAAAGATCAACGCCAAAGGCACCC
>CAVCXN010000132.1:0-12836 GCA_963606215.1 uncultured Mycoplasmatota bacterium
CTCACAGAGCTTTTCCTTCGCCACCCGCGGCAGGTTTTTTCCTCCGCGCACCTTTTTGAAAAGATCTGGGGGCTGGACAGCGAGGCGGAGATGGACGTGGTCTGGACCTACATCAGCTTCCTGCGCCGAAAGCTCAAGCAGATCGGGGCCAACGTGGAGCTTCGGACCATCCGCGGCGCGGGCTACGCGCTGGAGGAAATGCCATGCTGAAGCAGATGCGCTGGCGCTTCGTTGGCGCAGCGATGGCGGCCTTTACCGCCGTCGTTCTGTCTCTGCTGTGCTTCGTAAACCTCTGGAACTATCGCAGCACAACCGACCAGCAGGACGAGGCGCTCTCGCGCCTGCTGGCGGTGGAGGACCAGCGGACGCCCTTTTCCCCGGGGCAAGGTGCCCCGCCCTTTGACGACTGGGCCCACTTCTCCCCGGAGGTGCAGTATTCCCTCCGCTTCTTCTCCGTCCATTATAACACCGACGGCACCGTGCTCCGGGTGAATCAGGACTACGTTGCCTCGCTTTCAGAGGAAGACGCCAAAACCTACGCAGACGCGGCCTTGGCCCAACAGAAGGCCCAGGGCTATGAGAGCGGCTACCGCTATCTGGTCCATACCACAGACAGCGAAACGGTGGTTCTCTTCCTCAACTCGGAGCGGGAGCTACAGGGGATGCGGACCCTGCTTTGGATCACGTTGGCCATTGCCGGTATCTGTCTGTTGGTCGTGTTTGGGCTGGTGGTTCTCTTGTCCCGGCGGGCGATCACGCCGTACCTGAAAAACATGGAGGCGCAGAAACAGTTCATCACCAACGCCAGCCATGAGCTGAAAACGCCCCTGACGGCCATTGCCACCAGCGCGGACGTGCTGGCGATGGAGCACGGCGACGATGAGTGGGTCCACAACATCCAGGCCCAGGCCGGGCGGCTGGCCAAGCTCATCACCAACCTCGTCACCCTCTCCCGCCTGGATGAGGAGGACCCGTTTCCTATGCGTGCAGAGTTTTCCCTCAGTGATGCGCTTTGGGAGATCAGCGAACCCTTTGTCTCCCTCTCTCAGGCGAAGGGGAAGACCTATACGCAGGACATCGCGGACGGGCTGACGCTGGTCGGGGACCGAACGGCCATCCAGCAAATGGTTTCGATCCTGCTGGACAACGCCCTCAAGTACTCCCCTGACGGCGGGTGCATCGCACTGACCGCCCGCCGCAGCAGGAAACGGACAGAGATCACCGTCTCCAACACCGTACAGACGAGCCGGCAAACGGACACCACCCGTCTCTTCGACCGCTTCTACCGGGCGGACGAATCCCACTCCAACGCCGTGAGCGGGACGGGCATCGGGCTTTCCATCGCCAAGGCCACCGTGCAGGCCCATGGCGGGAAAATTTTTGCCCGGCAAGCGGAGCATCAGCTTGTGTTTCATGTAGTCTTATAAAAAGCAGAAGAGAGCGGCCGGTCGGCCGCTCTTTTTGCGTCTGTGTGAAAGGAAATTTTAGTCCCCGTTGAACTTGTCCAGGAACTGCTTGGTGCGCTCCTGCTGGGGGTGGTAGAAGACCTCCTGCGGAGTGCCCTGCTCCACGACCACGCCGCCGTCCATGAAGAGGACTTGGTCGGCCACGTCCCGGGCAAAGCTCATCTCGTGGGTGACGATGATCATGGTGGTGTGCTGCTCGGCCAGGCCCCGGATGACCTTCAGGACCTCCCCCGTCAGCTCCGGGTCCAGGGCCGAGGTCGGCTCGTCGAAGCAGAGGATGTCCGGGTGCAGGGCCAAAGCGCGGGCGATGGCGACGCGCTGCTGCTGGCCGCCGGAGAGCTGGTGGGGGTAGTGGGAGGCCCGTTCATTCAGGCCCATTTTTTCCAGCAGCTCCATGCCCTCGGCGTCAATGGCAGCGAAGATTTTCTTCTTGTTGGCTTTGAAATCCGGACGTTCTTTCGCCATAAGGCGCTCGGCCAGGGTGACGTTTTCCAGGGCGGTGTACTGAGGGAAGAGGTTGAAGCTCTGGAAGACCAGGCCGAAGTGCAGGCGCTTGCGGCGGATCTCCTTCTCCTGCTGGGTAGCGGGGTCGGCCGCGTCAAAGAGCGTCTCGCCCCGCACGACGATGCGGCCGGTGTTGGGGGTCTCCAGGAAGTTCAGGCAGCGCAGGAGCGTCGTCTTACCGCTGCCGGAGGAGCCGATGATGGCCAGGACCTGGCCCTCGTCCAGGGAAAAGTTGATATCTTTCAGGACCTTCGTGGCCCCGAAGTTTTTTTCGATGTGCTGTACGTCTAAGATCGACATGAGACAGACCCCCTTAGCGGAAGTAGCTGAGCTTGCGCTCGATGAGGTTGAAAACGATGGTCAGGATGCCCACGAAGACCAGGTAAAACAGGCCCGTGTAGAACAGGGGCCAGATGATCCCGGCGGACTTCATGTAGGACTCACCGGCCTTGATCAGCTCGGTGATGGCGATGATGCGGGCCAGAGAGGTATCCTTGACCAGGGTGATGATCTCGTTGGACATGGGGGGCACGATGCGCTTGATCATCTGTAAGAGCGTGACCTTAAAGAAGATCTGGCTCTTGGTGAAGCCCAGGACCTCCGCGGCCTCCCGCTGGCCCACGGGCACGCCTTGGATCCCGCCCCGGTAGATGACGGAGAAGTAGCAGGCGTAGTTGATGACGAAGGCGATGACGCAGGCCGTCATACGCCCGCTGCTGCCGCCGCCCCAGATGTTGCTCTTCAGCCACAGGCCGGGGCCGTAATAGATGATGATGAGCTGTAACATCAGGGGGGTGCCCCGGATGATCCAGACGAGCACATCAACGATGGTCTTGATGGGCCGCCATTTGCTCATCGAGCCAAAGGCGATCACCAGGCCCAGCGGCAGACCGAAAAGCAGGGTCAGCGCAAACAGCTGCGTGGCCGTGCCTAAACCGCTGATCAAAGATTGGGTTACTGTCCAGAACATGGAACACGCTCCTCACGTTGGTTGGTTTCTTGGCGATAAAGTGGCCCAAAGGCAGAGGGGAGCGAATCGCCCTCTGCCTTTGAAAAGATGCGTCAATAAGAAGAATCGGAAAATCAGAATGGGTCTGCTTACTCAGCAGCCTTGGTCACGACCACCTGGGCGTTGTTGAAGTAGGGGTTGGTGCACTCCATGGAGTTCTTCACCTCGTCTGTCAGGGTCATGCCGTTCCAGACCACGTCGATGGACTTGGCGTCCAGCTCCATGATCTTGTTGTCCCAGTTGATGACGGTGAACTCGATGTCCACGCCCAGCTTCTCCGCGACGAGCTTGGCCATATCAGCGTCGAAGCCGATCCAATTGCCGCTGGCGTCCTTGTAGTCCATGGGTTCGAACTCGGTGATGCCCACGACCAGGGTGCCCTTCTTCTGGATGTAAGCCACGTCGCCGTCGGTGGGGACGGTGTAGCTTGCGTCCGCGGCGGGCTGCTCGACCATGGCGTCAGCCAGCTTGTAGGTGTCGGCGACCTGCTTCATGGAGCCGTCGGCGTAGGTCTCGGACAGAACGTTGTTGATGAAGGCGGCCAGGTCAGATCCCTTGCGGCAGCCGATGCCGTACTCCTCGGTGGTGAGCTTCTGGTCTGCGTCATAGGTCAGGTCGGGGTAGCTGGTTCCCTCGCCGGTCATGGCGGTGGCCATGAGCAGGTCCACGATGGCGGCGTCAGAGGTGCCGGCCTCGACTTCCATCAGGGCGTCGGCCTGGGCTGCCACGGAGTTGATCTCCCAGCCCTTCTCATTGGCGGCGGCTTCGCCGGCGCTGCCGGTCTCGACGGCGTAGATCATATCAGAGGAATTGGCATCGGTGTTGGTGTCAGCGGCAGCCGTGTCGCCGCCTGCATCGGCGGTGTCGGTGGTCTGCCCGCCGCAGGCGGCCAGCAGGGTCACGCACATCGTCGCGGCCAGCAGGATAGCAAGTAACTTTTTCATGGTGTACAGCGCTCCGTTTCATTTCAGATTTTTCTGGTTTCGTCCCACGATAGGGCCGGCAAGAGTTTTTAGCACTCTATCGTAGTAAAGCACTAATAGGATACCATATCAAAACAAAAAAGCAAGCCCCTGGGCGTATTTTTCCCAGGGGCTTTTGCAATTTAGGCGTTTTTCACAAAAACTCTGCCGAAACCAGGCTCAGAGCTTCGCCGCGATCTCCTTCCAAAAGTCCGCCCCCATGGTCAGGATCGACTCGTCAAAGGCGAAGTTGTCCGCGTGCAGGGCCGGGGCGGGGCCGCAGCCCAGGAAGAAGAAGAGGGCGGGCAGGTGCCGCTGGTACCAGGAAAAGTCTTCCGAGATCATCACAGGCTTATCTAAAATCTCGAAGTCAACTCCCGCCTGTCTCACCTGGTCGAAGAGGTCATCCGGGTTCCAGACCGCCGGATAGCCGTCGTTGGCGTGGACATCGACGGTACAGCCCGTCTCTTTCTCGATCTCCCGACCAATGGCCCGCAGGCCGTCCTGCAAGCCGAAGAAGACCTCATCTTGGAACGCCCGCAGGCTGCCGAGCAAGAGCGTCTTGCCGCTCACGGCATTGCGTACCGTGCCGCTCTCCATCCGGCCAAATTTTAACAGGCGGTAGATATCCGGGGACAGTTCTTTTTCCAGCTCGACGGCCCGGCGATAAAACTCGACCCCAGCGGCCAGGGCGTCCAGCCCCTCCTCTGCCTTGGCGATGTGGCTGGACCGGCCCGTGATGGTCACGGAGACCTCGCAGGAGCGGCTCATCATCTCCTTCTTCCGGGAGGCCACCACTCCGGCGGGCAGGGCGGGCCAGAGATGCAGGCCAAACAAACATTTCACATTGTACTGTTCAAATACACCGCTCTGGCAAAGGTCTTTTGCCCCGCCCGTCGTTTCCTCGGCGGGCTGGAAAATCAATAAGACATTATGATTCAAATCCCTTTGGGCATCCAGCCAAACCGCCAGGTCCAGGACCATGGACATGTGCCCATCGTGGCCGCAGGCGTGCATCTTGCCGGGGTGGGCAGAGGCAAAGGGCAGGCCGGTCTTCTCCTGGATGGGCAGCGCGTCCGCGTCACTGCGGAAGGCAATGGCGTCGGCCTTCCCAAAGTCGAAAAAGGCGCACAGAGAGCCAGGAATGGGCGAGGACAGGGTACAGCGCAGCGGCTCCAGAATACTCCGTAAGTAGGCCAGCGTCTCCGGCAGGTCCCGGTCCAGCTCCGGAATCTGGTGGAGCGCCCGGCGATAGTCGATCACTTGCATAAAAATCACCTCAATAAAAATCGCTTGCGACGGAAGGAAAAAGGTGCTATAGTACACCCATATACCAGGAAAAACGACCCCCAAAGGAGGACCTC
This sequence comes from uncultured Mycoplasmatota bacterium, assembly GCA_963606215.1. Lineage (GTDB taxonomy): Bacteria > Bacillota > Clostridia > Oscillospirales > Oscillospiraceae > Evtepia. Next base: position 5,306 of record CAVCXN010000132.1, read on the forward strand.
AGCCCATGAACGCACAGGAGATCATCGAACGCATCCGCACCGCCGAGAAGAAGACCCCGGTCAAGGTCTACCTGACCGAGAAGGCCCCCATCGACTTCCCCAACGCCACCGTTTTCCCCTGCGGGGAGACGAAGGTCGTCTTCGGCGACTGGAAGGACATCCAGCCCGTGCTGGACGCGAACCGAGACAACATCGCCCAGCTCGTCATCGAGAACGACAGCCGCAACTCTGCCATTCCCCTGCTGGACAAGAAGAACATCAACGCCCGCATCGAGCCGGGTGCCATCATCCGCGAGCAGGTGGAGATCGGCGACAACGCCGTCATCATGATGGGCGCTGTCATCAACATCGGCGCCGTCATCGGCGCTGGCTCCATGATCGACATGGGCGCCGTTCTGGGCGGCCGCGCCATCGTGGGCAAGAACTGCCACATCGGGGCCGGAACGGTCCTGGCCGGGGTGGTCGAGCCCGCCAGTGCCGTGCCCGTCATCATCGAGGACGACGTGGTCATCGGCGCCAATGCCGTGGTCCTGGAGGGCTGCCGCGTCGGAAAGGGCGCCGTCGTCGCCGCCGGTGCCGTGGTCGTCAGCGACGTAGCCCCCAACACCGTCGTGGCCGGTATTCCCGCCAAGATCCTCAAGGGCAAGGACGGCAAGACCGCCGAAAAAACCGCCCTGGTCGATGCCCTGCGCGAGCTGTAAGTTCATTGCTTGCGTTTAGCTCGACAAAGCCCTTCGGTTCTTTCCCGAAGGGCTTTTTTCCTGGTCTCTCTTACAGCTCTTCGTCAAAAATCTCGCCCTTGGCGACCAGGTTCGTGGGGCCGGTCAGGAACAGGCCGGTGACTTTGTCCCCCTCCTGCTCCACGTCCACGGTCAGGGTGCCGCCGGGCATATCCACCTGGACCTGCTTGCCGCTGACCAGGCCCCGCTTGGTCAGGACGGTGACAACGCTGCCGGTCCCGGTGCCGCAGGCCAGGGTGAAGTCTTCCACGCCCCGCTCGTAGGTCTTTTCCAGAACATGGTCCTCGCCCAGCATATCATAAAAATTCACGTTGGCCCCCTTGGGGAAGCCCTCAAAATAGCGCAGGGCACGGCCCAGCTTGAAGAGAAGGTCGTTGTCCGCGTTGGCCAGGCCGGGCCAATGCACGACGGCGTGAGGCAGGCCGGGGTTGCCCAGCTCGACGTAGCCGCAGGGAATGTTCTCCCCGCCGACGGTTGCCGTGCGGTCCAGGTCGATCACGGTGGGGTCGTTCAGGCGCACGCGGTACTGGCGGCGGTCAATGCGCTCGCCGATGACGAGGCCCGCCGTCGTCTCCACCTTCTGGACGGGTCCAGAGAGTCCTGTCTCGTATCCATAGCGGCAGATGCAGCGGGCGCCGTTGCCGCACATCTCACCCACGGAGCCGTCGCTGTTGAAGAACAGCATCCGAAAATCTCCCTCGCCCTGGGGCTGGTCCACGACCATGAAGCCATCGGCCCCGAGGGAGCGGTGGGGGGTGCAGAGGGTCTTGGCGATGCGGGGGAAGGCTTCGGGGGGCAGGCCCTCTTCCAGGTTATTGATGATAATGAAGTCGTTGCCGGCTCCGTTCATTTTCCAAAATCTCATGGCGTTCTCTCCCTTGCAGTTTGTTTTCCCCTATTATACTGCTGAGGAATGGACAAGGCCAGAAAAATGCATCTGGCCCCCTTGACAAAAAAGCGCAGGAATGCTATCTTAAATTTGTACAACCTGTTTCGCTGTTTCCCACAGAGACGAGCGGTCACCCCCGCCCGTAGAATCTGTTTGAAAGCCGGCAAATGGACGTGCGTTCACGCACCCATTGTCGGCTTTTTTGCGCGCCTCCGGCAGGTTGTACCGAAAGAGAGTTCATCAACAAGGGAGAGAATCGTATGCATCTATCTGCTTTGCATGTCGTGGGCCTCGTCGCCACGATCTTACTCATCATCGGCATCGGCGTCTACTCCGGGCGCAAGGTCAAGTCCGCCGCGGACTTTTCCAGCGGCGGCGGCAAGGCCGGGTCCTGGATCGTCTGCGGGGCCATCATGGGCACCCTGGTCAGCAGCCAGGCCACCATCGGCACGGCACAGCTGGCCTTCAGCTACGGTATGTCCGCCTGGTGGTTCACCTTAGGCTCCGGCATTGGCTGCCTGATTTTAGCCTTGGGCTATGCGGCCCCCTTCCGCCGCAGCGGGTGCAAGACGCTGCTTCAGATCGTTTCGCAGGAATACGGCCCCACCGCCGAAACAGCGGGCAGCATCTTCTGCTCCATCGGCATCTTCATCAGTGTCGTGGCGCAAATTCTGGGAGCCACTGCCCTGCTCACCACCATTTTCCCCCTGAATCATCTTACTGCCGCCCTCATCTCCATCGCTCTGATGGCGTTCTATGTCATTTTCGGTGGCATGTGGGGAGCCGGCATGGGGGGCGTGGCCAAGCTCATCCTGCTCTACGTCTCCGCCATCGTGGGCGGCATTCTGGTCTATGGCCTGGCGCATGGCTTCTCCGGTATTCTGGAAACGGTGGAGAGCCTGCTCACCAGCACCCCCCTGGGGTCCCTGAGTGACCTCACCACCACCGAAGACATCCACCAGCGCTTTACCTCCCTCATCGCCCGGGGCGCTTCCAAGGACATCGGCTCCGGCCTGTCCCTCATCCTGGGTGTGTTATCCACCCAGACCTACGCCCAGGCCATCTGGTCGGCCAAGAGCGACAGCGCCGCCCGAAAAGGCTCCCTGCTCAGCGCCCTGCTCATCCCGCCCATCGGCATCGCCTGCATCCTCATCGGCCTGTACATGCGCGGCCACTGCATCACGGCAGATGAAATCTCTGCCCTGCAAGCTATGGGCCAGACCGTCCCCGACGGGCTCATTCAGCTGGACTCCACAGCCCAGGTCTTCCCCGTCTTCGCGGCAACGTTCATGCCCCACCTCCTGGGCGGCATCGTCCTGGGAACGCTGTTCATTACCGTGGTGGGCGGCGGATCCGGCCTGGCGCTGGGCATGGCCTCCATTCTGGTCACGGATATCTTCGCCCGCAAGAGCAAGCGGGTCAAAGAATCCTCCCGCACCAACCTCATCGTCACCCGCGGCACCATCATGGTCATCCTCGTGGCGGCCGTCGTCGTAGCGGTCTTAGTCCCCGGGGCCATGATCAACGACTTCGGCTTCCTCTCCATGGGCCTGCGCGGAGCCGTGGTCTTCCTGCCCATGTGCGGCGGTCTGTGGCTCAAGGGCAAAATCCCCGGCCGCTACGCCCTGGCCTCCATCTTTGCCGGGCCAATCGCGGTTCTGGCGGGCAACTTCCTGCCCCTGCCCTTCGATTCCCTCTTCCTGGGCATGGCCGTGTGCCTGGTCATCCTGGCCGCGGGCCTCGCCGCCGGGAAACATTCCTCTGCCAACGTGTCAACACACTGACTTGACTTGCAATACGCCGCCCCCGCCGGGAACAGCAGCCCGGCGGGGGCGGCGGCTATTTTCTGGCCAGACCAGCCCGCACTATGCTACAATAAAGCAACTTCACAGAAAGGGGGGCTTCCCATGCTCGGCGCACTTATCGGCGACATCGCAGGCTCCATCTACGAGTGGCACAACCACAAATCCAAAGACTTTCCTTTCCTCCAACCCAGCTGCCGCATGACGGACGACAGCATCATGACCGCCGCCATCGCCGCCGCTGTCCTGGAAGGCATCGACGACTTAGATCAGTTCAAGACCAACGTCATCACCCAAATGCGCTATTTCGGGTCTAAATACCCCGGCCGCGGCTACGGCCCCAGGTTCGAACGCTGGCTCACCAGCCCCGACCCCCAGCCCTACCACAGCCTCGGCAACGGCAGCGCCATGCGCGTCTCCCCGGTGGCTTGGGCGGCGGAGAGCCTATCCCAATGCTTATCCCTCGCCAAAGCCTCGGCCGAAGTGACCCACAACCACCCCGACGGCATCGCCGGGGCCTGCGCCGTCGCGGGCGCCGTCTACTTGGCCCGTACCGGCGCGGACAAAGCCGCCATCGCCGACCACGTCACCCGCTACTATCCCCTGAACTTCACCCTGGATGAGATTCGGGGCGAGTACCAGTTCGACGTTTCCTGCGCGGGCAGTGTCCCCCAGGCAATGGAAGCCTTTTTAGAGTCCACCAGCTTCGAGGATGCGATTCGCAACGCCATCTCTCTCGGCGGCGACAGTGACACGATCGCGTGCATGGCCGGGTCCGTCGCGGCGGCGTTTTTCGGCATCCCCAAGGACATCCGGGACGAGGCCCTGCCCTTCTTAGAGGGCGAGGTCAGGCGCGTCTGCCAAGCCTTCACCCAACGCTACTGAACAGGAGGTCACACACCATGTGGAACACCACGCTCTGCTACATTGAGCGGGAGGGGCAGTACCTCATGCTCCACCGCGTCAAGAAAGAAAACGACATCAACAAGGACAAGTGGATCGGCATCGGCGGCAAGTTCGAGGACAAGGAAAGCCCCGAAGAGTGCCTGATCCGGGAGGTCCAGGAGGAGACGGGCATCACCCTCACGGACTACACCTACCGCGGCCTTGTCACCTTCGTCTCCGACCGTTGGGTGACGGAGTACATGCATCTCTTCACCGCCCGCACCGAGCAGGCGGACTTCATCGACTGCGACGAGGGCGATTTAGAGTGGGTGGACAAGGACAAGGTCAAAGACCTGCCCATCTGGACGGGGGATAAGATTTTCTTAGACCTGCTGAACCAGGACGTACCGTTCTTCTCCCTCAAGCTCTCGTATGTGGGGGATACGCTGGTGGAGGCGGTTCTGAACGGGAAGGCGATCCCGACGGAGGTTTAACCCTCCCGGTACTGCAAATCGACCAAAACGTACCCGTCATAGACCTCCAACCCCGCTCCAATGCTGGCGTAATACAGAAACGGCACCGTCGCCCACGATTTACCTTCGCCGTATACAATCCCTTCCACATCCAGCTCTGTGTCCTGCTCGATCGAAGTCCAGCCCTCCACGGCTTTCACCCGAACGCTGTCCACGCTGGTGAGGGTATCGCCCTCGTAGTGGAAATAGACCGTCGCCAAGGCTTTGAGGCTGTTGTTGTTTCCCGCTGTGACGAGGTCTGCGTAAGTACCGGTTCCGTCGTCGTTGAGCTTCAGCTCAGGGGTATCCGGCAGTTCGACTGCGGCCGCCGGTTCGGAGGGAGTGGGGTCTACAGGCGTGGTCTCTTCTGCGCCGCAGGCGGCCAGACAAAACAGCAAAAGCAGGCTCAAAAAACCTGTGTTGAGGATTCTGACAAGGTTCGTTTTCATAGGCATCTCCTTTCAGGGCTTCTCCGGGCGTTTCTTTTCTCGTCTTATCTTTAACGGGGAGACGAAGTGGGCGAACACCTTCTTTTTATTTTTTAGTATACCAGAAAAAAACACCCCCTACAATGCAACAACAAAAAGTTTTCGAGAAAAAATATCGGCACGCAGAGAGTGGTTCTGCGTGCCGCTTTTTCAAAGCCGTGTATTCTTCATCTATTGTCAAGAAGAAAATAGCGCCCCAATGCCTGCGGTAGGGACACAGGGGCGCTTTGGCGTGGTTTATACTAACACAAATTAGATGCTGAAGAAAAACGGTCTGTCATTGACCAGCTCTTCAATCTGCGACTCCCCATATACCTCCACGCCCTTCTTCTTGAGCATCTGGGCCGTGAGGCCGTCGCCCTCTGTGAGGGTGTGCGTAAAGGTTCCATCGTAAATCTGCCCGCTCCCACAGGAAGGGCTGCGCTCTTTCAGGAGCGCGGCCTTGCAGTGGTAGAGGTCGCACAGGCGCAGGACCTCGGCGGTGCCGCGGAGGAAGTTTTCGGTCACGTCCCGGCCGTCCTCCGTGACGATCTTGCCGCCCAAGCGCTCGGCGGGACAGCGGGGGGTGGGAAGACCCCCCAGCTGCTCGGGGCAGACGGGGATGCAGTTGTGTTCTTTGAGCAGGCGTTTGTATTGGGGCAGCTGGTTGTGCTTGCCGTCGTAGCGGCAGCCCACGCCCAGGAGACAGGCGCTCACGAGTAGTTTCATGCGTTTGTCTCCTCAACCCAGCGTTTCAGCCCACTGGTCCTCTTTGAAGCCGACGAGGACTTTATTGTCGTCGGTGACGAGGATGGGGCGCTTGACCAGCATCCCGTCGGAGGCCAGCAGTGCATATTGCTCGGCGTCGCTTAGATCCGGCAGCTTTTTCGCAAGCTCCATAGAACGGTAGAGCTGGCCGCTGGTGTTGAAGAATTTTTTCAGGGGCAGGCCGCTGGCTTCGTGCCAGAGCTTGAGTTCGGCCAGGTCGGGGTTGTCGGTCTTGATATCCCGGATATCATAATCTACGTCGTGGTCGTCCAGCCACTTCTGGGCCTTGCGGCAGGTGGAGCACTTGGGGTAGCATAAAAACAGCATCGTCTTGACCTCCTGTGTTTTGTTTTATGATGTATCATCATAGCCGACCCGACGCCAAATTGCAAGACCCGTCCTTGACAGAGAGGCCGGGAAGATGCTATCCTAACCCCGTAAGGGCCGGGCCCCGATCCACTCCCCGGCCCAAATTGGAAAGGAGCTGAATTTTCCTTGCGAACCGGAACCAAATCCATGCGCATCGCAGGCGCTCTGCAAGTGTTCATGGGCACATCTGTCCTGCTGACCATCTCCGGCATCTTCAGCGCAGACCAGAAGGGGATGCTCACCCTGTTCTATGTCTGCGGCGCATTTCAACTGGCCTGCGGCATCATTGCCCTGGCCCTGTCCAAGAAGAAGACGAAGGTCCCCATCGTCCTGGGCGTATTGCTTTTCATCCCCCAGGCCCTTCGTTTCCTCCTGCCCGGCTCAGGGACGATCTCCGTGGTCATCAACGCCGTGGCTTTCGTCGTCCCCTTCTACTACCTGCTCAGCGCTTACCTGAACTATCGGGACGACTGACAGAAAGGAGGCCCCCTCCATGAAACCGAAAAAACTTCTTGCACTCCTCTGCGCCGTGGCGGTGGGCCTCACCCTGCTGGTTCTGCCTTCCTCGGCCACGGGGAGCATTTTCTTTCTGTCCCTCAACGACACCCTCCCCGCCCAATCCGTCCAGACGGCCCCCATCCAATCCAGTGGGTGGGTCTATGTCCCCACGGGCGTCTTCAACAGCCGGACCACCGGCATCAACTTCGGCGTCTACTACGGCCTCACGGACAACAACGAGAGCCTAGTCCTCTACAACCTCTCCGGCAAGACCATGACCTTCCACCTGGACACGGACACCGCCACCACCTCCACCGTGGAGACCCCCGTCCCCGGCCGGGTCATCCAACAGAACGGACAGTATTACGTCCCGGCCTATGCCGTCTGCCGCTTCTTCGGCCTGACCTATTCGTTCTACAGCACGGATTACGGCCCTCTGCTGCGCATCAAGGACAGCAACGCCGTCCTCAGCGACACCCTTTTCCTAAGCTCTGCCGCCTCCATCATGCGCAGCCGGACCAACAGCCAGGTCATCAACAACAGTAACGATAACGGCAGCACCAACTCCAATCCCTCCACCCCCAGCACACCGACCCAGCCC
>CAVCXN010000133.1:0-3922 GCA_963606215.1 uncultured Mycoplasmatota bacterium
GGCGAGATGAGCGAAGAGGACCTGGCGACCATCAAGACTGTGGGCGACCTGGTCCACTATCTCCAGGGTAAGCTGGATATCTGACCGGCTGCGCCGGCTGACATGTGCCCCCGTCCCGTGGCGGGGGTTCGTCTGTTGAAAGGGAGGATCGGGATGAAAACATTAGAAGAAAAGATCGGCTATACCTTTCGGGACCGCACCCTGCTGGAAAATGCCCTGACCCACAGCTCCTACGCCAACGAGCACCGGGGGGGCCTGCCTAGCAACGAGCGGCTGGAGTTCCTGGGGGATTCGATCCTGGGTCTGGTGGTGGCTGACCACCTCTACCGCACCCGGCCCGATCTGCCCGAGGGGGACCTGACCCGTATCCGGGCGGCGCTGGTGTGCGAGGGCAGCCTGGTCCAGGTGGCCAAGAGCCTGGATCTGGGCAGCTACTTAAAGCTGGGCAAGGGCGAGGCCCACGGCGGCGGCCGGGCCCGGCCCTCCATCCAGGCCGACGCCGTGGAGGCGATGCTGGCGGCCGTCTATCTCGACGGCGGCATCGGCCAGGCCAGAAAGCTCATCCACGACCTGGTCCTCACCGGCGAGAAGGAAAAGACCGCCGCCGGGCGGGACTTTAAGACGGCCCTGCAGGAGCTGGTCCAGCGGGAGAGCGGCCAGGTCCTGGCCTACCACCTCACCGGCGAGAGCGGCCCGGACCACAACAAGACCTTCTGCATGGAGGTCCAGCTCAACGGAAAGACCATCGGGGCCGGCCAGGGCCGCAGCAAGAAAGAGGCGGAGCAGGCCGCAGCCAAGGCTGCCGTGGCCAGATTGGAACAGGACGAGGCATGAACAAGAACAAACGGAACATCATCATCGCGGTGGTCCTGCTCATCCTGCTGTGCATCGCCCCCTTCTGGCCCAACATCAAGCAGGCCATCGCCCCGGATGCCGTCAGCAGCGCGACTGTGACCACCGAGACAGAACCAACACAAGACCAGGAACCGGCTTCGTAATTTAGGGTACGAAGCCGGTTTTTTGCGTCCGAAGAGGCATTTGGATTGACAAGCTTCCCGGCCTATGATACCTTTTTGAATAAGAACACGCGAAAAAACAACGGGAGGTTTTACTATGTCGTATGATCTGCCCGCCCTGTGTACGCAGGTACGGCGGGATATTTTGGAGATGACCCACGCGGCGGGGTCCGGGCACCCCGGCGGGTCCCTCTCTGCGGTGGAGATTTTGGTGAGCTTGTATTTTGAACGGATGAAGCTGGACCCGGAACGGCCCCAGTGGGCCGAGCGGGACCGGATGATCCTGTCGAAGGGCCACGCTGCGCCGGTGCTGTACAGTGTGTTGGCCCGGCGGGGGTTCTTTGACCCGGCGCTGCTGCCCACCCTGCGGCAGAGGGGTTCGCCGTTGCAGGGGCACCCGCACATGGAAAAGCTGGCGGGATTAGATTGTTCCTCCGGATCCCTGGGCCAGGGGCTTTCTGTGTCGAATGGCCTGGCGCTGGCCGCGAAGCGGCTGGGGAAGGATTACCGCACCTATTGCCTCATGGGGGACGGTGAGGTGCAGGAGGGCCAGGTCTGGGAGGCCGCTATGACGGCGGCACACTTTGGGCTGGATAACGTCTGCGCCATCGTGGATGACAACGGCGTGCAGTTGGACGGCCTGACGAAGGATATCATGAACGTGGAGCCGCTGGACGAAAAGTTCCGGGCCTTTGGCTGGCATGTCATCAATGTGGACGGCCACGACCTGGCGGCCTTACGGTCGGCCTTTGCGGAAGCTGCCGCCACCAAGGGCCAGCCCACAGCCCTCATTGCCCGCACAGTGAAGGGCAAGGGCATCTCCTTCATGGAGGGGCAGGCCGGCTGGCACGGTAAGGCCCCCAACGAAGAAGAATTGGCTGCGGCCCTGGCCGAGCTGGACAAAGGAGGGAACTGACATGGACTGGAAAAACGGAAAACGTCTCCCGCCCCGGGATGGGTATGGACAGGGCTTGCTGGAGCTGTGTGCCCAGCGGGAGGACATTGTGGTACTGGATGCGGATGTGGCGGCCTCCACCCGGACCAACTGGGTGCGGGACCAGCAGCCAGAGCATTTTTATAACCTGGGCGTCAGTGAGCAGGACTTGGTCGGTACTGCCGCAGGGTTAGCGCTGGGGGGCATGACGCCCTATGTGTCTACCTACGGGGTGTTCCTCTCTGGGCGGGCCTTTGACCAGATTCGGACGACGGTTTGCTACAACAATTTGAAGGTCCGCTTCGGCGGTGCCCACGCGGGCATCTCCGTGGGTCCTGACGGGGCGACCCATCAGGCGTTGGAGGACATCGCCCTGGCCCGGGTCCTGCCTCGGATGACGGTGGTTGCGCCCTGCGACAGCGAGGAGGTCCGCAAGGCGGTCTTGGCTGCGGCGGATATTGAGGGGCCGGTCTATTTCCGCTTCGGGCGGGAGGCTACGCCGGTCATTACCGATGAGAACACGCCCTTTACCCTGGGCAAAGCCCGCTTGGTGCGGGAGGGGACGGCCTGCGCCGTCTTTGCCTGCGGCGCGATGGTTTATGAGGCCCTGGTCGCCGCCGGGGAGCTGGCCCAGGAGGGCATTGATCTACTGGTCTATGACCTGCACACCATCAAGCCGTTGGACGAGGAAGCCGTGATTGGCGCGGCGAAGACCTGTGGGGCTGTGGTCACGGCGGAGGAGCATCAGCTGGCCGGTGGACTGTTCGGGGCTGTGTCGGAGACGCTGGTCCAGCACGGCCCGGTGCCCATGGAGGCCGTGGCCGTGCGGGATACCTTTGGCGAGAGCGGCGCGCCGGAAGCGCTGATGGACGCCTACGGCCTGAACGCCAAGGCCATCGTCCAGGCGGTCCGCCGGGTGCTGGCCCGGAAGGGGTGAGCCGTGCGGCGCACCCTGGCCGCGTTCGCGGCACTGGTCTTGGCGGTGACGGTGGGGCTGTCCGGCTGTGAGCTGTCATTGGAACGGCTGACCAACGGCGGGGCCATTCCAGAGCCGTCGGCGGAGTACACCGGCATCGAGGACGGGTTTCGCTACACCAAATCCACCCTCACCGGGCAGGAGCAGTATCTCTATGATAAACTTCTGGCGGGCCTGAAGGAGCAGGCGGAGACGATCGATGGCCTGTATCCGGACAACGACATGATTCAGACGGCCATCGACGCCATTGACCGGGATTACCCGGAGCTGTTCTGGTTTTCCGGCACCGGGCAGATCGAGACGACCCTGCTGGGGGAGCGGGCGATGGAAGCAGTTTACCGTCCCACCTACGCCATGGACGCGGCTCAGCGGGAAGAGACGCAGGCCAAGATTGACCAGTGGACGGCAGACTGCCTGGGCACTATCGACACCTCAGCCTCGCAGTATGCCCAGGCGTTGGGGGTGTATACCTACCTCATTGACCACGCAGATTATCAGGAGGTGGGCAGCAACTCCATTGTGAATATCATGGTGAACGGCGCGGGGTTGTGCGGCTGCTACGCCAAGACGATGCAGTATGTGCTGAACCAGCTGGGGATTCAGGCGGCCTATATTACGGGGCAGGCCAAGGGCCAGTCTCACGCCTGGGATTTAGTCTGGCTGGACGGCACGCCCTGCTGGGTGGACCCCACCTGGGGCGACCCGGTCTTCACCGGGGGAGAGGAGAACCAAGGCCCGGCCTACGCCTATTTCGGCTTGACCACGGCGGACCTGCTGCGGACGCATACCATCGACGAGAGTATTCCCGTGCCGGAATGCGTCTCCAATGACGCGAACTATTTCTATCGCAGCGGACTGTATTTTACCGCCTATGACGCCAGCGCTCTGACCTCGGCCATCCAGCGGGCGATTGCGGCGGGGGAGGGGCAGTGTTCCGTGCGTTACAGTGACGAAGCCTATGTCACGGCCTGTGCCCAGCTCTTTACCCCGGGGCAG
>CAVCXN010000134.1:0-3382 GCA_963606215.1 uncultured Mycoplasmatota bacterium
CGGTAACAGGGTCACTGCTTTTCGTGCGTGAAACGGTAAAATCGCCTACGTCCTGGCTCCACGCTCCCGCTTTGGGGGCGGTGAGAAGCATCACAACCACAGCGGCGATGAAGACCATGGCCAGGCGGGGGATGCGTGGGCGGGAGTCGATAATTGCTGTCATAAATTTTCCTCCTTCGGGATACTCCGTGGTGGCGTACATAGCAAAAAGTTAGCGCATACTAACTTATGATCAAATAAAAAAGCGGACATTATTATCCGTTTTGTATACCACCGGTCACGATATTGGTTAGCACAAACTAACCCCTGTTGCAAAAAGAAAAACGTTGCAAAACGTTCTCCCTTTCCCTACTTTTTGAGACGTTTTAATTGTATCACGTGGAAAGTTGAAAAGATATCCGGCAGATTTTCCGTTTTTCTGCTTCTAAAAATATATACATATTGTATAAAACAAAGAAATTTTTGTGAATCCTGATGTTCTGGTCGTTTTTTGTCTTTTTGGGACTTGCCAAACCGCGAGATGTTCGCTATGCTATAGAATTAGCCTGTGCTTACTTTTTGAGACGAATCGCAAACACAGGAGAAAGCAAATGAATCTAACATCCCTATTCAGGCACTGGGGCGCGGGGCTGCTGGCCGCGGCGCTGCTTGGCTCGGCCGTGCCAGCCCTGGCGGTGGAGAGCGAGGACACCACTTCCCTCTTCCAGCCGGACAGCAGCCAGCAGGTCACGGCCTATGCGCCGGACGAACGGGTCCGCATCGTCATTGAGCTGGAGGACGCCCCCCTGCTGGACAACCACAAGATCTCCCAGTATGCCAGCGTGACGGACTTTCTGGACAGCAGCGCCGCCCAATCCACCGAGCGCAAGCTGGAGCGGGCCCGCAAGTCTGTGAAGAGCCAGCTGGCCACCAGGCTGGACGATGTAGAGGTCCGGTACGAGTATACGACCGTGTTCAACGGCCTGTCCGTCGAAGCCGACTACGTCGACCTGGAGACCATCCAGGACCTGCCCGGCGTCAAGGACGCCTATGTCTCCCAGGTCTACCAGCTCATCGAGCCGGTCAACGAGACGAAGCTGGCCGACAGCGTCCCCGCCATCGGCGGGGATATTTCCCAGAGCACCGGCTACACCGGCAAGGGCAAGGTCGTGGCCATCTTAGACACCGGCCTGGACACCAGCCACGAGGCATTTCAGAACAGCGTGAACGAGCCGAAGTATAGCAAGGACGACATCAGCGCGAAAATCACAGGTAATTCCCTTCACGCCGGTGATATCAGCGTCAATGTCGTGTACAAGAGCAGCAAAATTCCCTTTGCCTACGACTATTATGACAGCGACACCAACGTCTCCGGCGGCAACTCCCACGGCACCCACGTGGCGGGCATCGTCGGCGCCAACGGCGGCCAGGTGACGGGCGTAGCCCCGGACGCCCAGCTCATGATCCTGAAGATCTTCGGAGACGACGGCAGCGGCGCCTATGACTCGGATATTTTCGCCGCCCTGGAAGACGCCGTCATGTTGGGCGCGGATGCGATCAACATGAGCCTGGGTCTGACGGCGGGCTTCTCTCAGGCCGCCGAGACCAAGATGCAGCAGGTCTACCAGCGCGTGAAAAACGCGGGCATCAGCCTGATGTGCGCGGCCGGCAACGAGTACAGCTCGTCCTACAAGAGCGCCAGCGGCACCGACCTGCCCCTGGCCTCCAACCCGGACAACGGGGCCGTCGCCTCCCCCTCCACCTATGACGCGGCCCTGTCCGTGGCCAGCATGAACAACGTGAAATCCACCTCACCGTATCTGCTGGTCGGCGAGCGCAAGATCCGTTACAGTGACCCGGCAGAGACGGTCTCTAAGCAGATCGCCAGCCTGAACGGGACCTATGCGTACGTGGACTGCGGCGTCGGCGCGACGACCGATTTCACCGGGAAAACTCTGACGAACAAGGTCGCGCTCATCCAGCGGGCCGGAGAAGAGAACGGCGAGATTCTTACCTTCGCCCAGAAAGAGGCCAACGCGAAACAAGCCGGGGCCAAGGCCGTCATCATCTACGACAACGTCGAGGGCGACCTGGTCAATATGTCAACGGACGGCAACATCCCCGCTGTGTTCATCAGCAAGGCGGACGGCGAAGCGATGCTGGCCGCTTCGGACAAGCAGGTTTCGTTCAGCAAGAGCTATCTCTCCCAGTTCCAGGACGCTTACAGCGGCAAAATGTCGGACTTCTCCTCCTGGGGCGTCACGCCGGACCTGAAGCTCAAGCCGGAGATCACCGCCCCCGGCGGGGACATTTACTCCACCCTGCCCGGCGGACTGTACGGCAGCATGAGCGGCACCTCCATGGCCTCGCCGCACATGGCGGGCGCTGCGGTCATCATGGCCCAGTACATCACCGAAGAGCTGGGCGGCGCGGACATGACCCAGCAGGAGATCACCGCCCTGTCCAACAAGCTCCTCATGAGTACCGCCGTCCCGGTGAAAAACGAGCAGAGCCTGCCCTACTCCCCCCGCAAGCAGGGCGCCGGCCTGGTGCAGCTTGGCCGCGCAACGACGGCAAAAGCCTATCTGTCCTCGGCAGAGGACGGCCTGCCCAAAGCCGAGCTGGGCGACAGCACGGACGGCAGCTTTTCGTTCTCGTTCCAGGCACACAACCTGAGCACACAGCAGATCAAGTATGAGGTCGGTGTGACCGTTTTGACCGAATCCACAGTCACGCAGGACGGCAAGACCTATATCGCCCAAAGTCCGCGCCAACTGAGCGCAGACGAAGTGACCGTGACCTCTCCCGACACTGTCACGCTGGGCGCCGGCAGCACGGAGACGGTGAATGTTTCCCTTGCGCTGACGGACAAGGGCAAGGCCGCGCTGGACGGGGCGTTCCCCAACGGCATCTACATCGACGGCTTTGTGACCCTCACGCCGGTGAGCGGCGGCGACACCATCTCCCTGGGCCTGCCCTTCCTGGGATTCTACGGCGACTGGTCTGCCGCACCGATTTTTGACACTTCCGTCTATGATGCGGATGAAAGCCCTGCCGTCTACCAGACCATGCTGGGCATCTTCGGCTCGGACGGCGGCGGCTACTACCTGGGCCACAATCTCTACGCCACGGACAACGACCGCTTTGACAAGAACTACATCGCCATGTCTAACAAGACCTCGAACTACCACGTCACGGCAGCCATGGCCATGCTGCGCAACGCGGATGAACTGACGTTCTCCGTCACGAACGAGAGCAATGTCAAGGTCTATGAAGAAACGCTGAACAGCCAGAGCAAGACCTACTACAGCAGCAGCCAGCAGTCCTACCACACCCCCATGGCAAACAACGGCTTTAACGGCTACACCAAGAGCAAGTTCACGGCGGCCAAGGCTCTGCCGAA
>CAVCXN010000135.1:0-2927 GCA_963606215.1 uncultured Mycoplasmatota bacterium
TAATTGTCTCTATGGACAAAGTAAAGGAAACACTGTGCTCCTCATTCCCTACGACACATTCTTCTCTTAAACCATTTCTCTAAAAATTCCCGCTGTGTATTGCTGCACAGCGGGAATTCTTTGTACTAAAATTTTAGAACGCGGTCTCTCTCACTCCGCCAAGCTCTGCACAGACCCCTGGCGGCAATCCATCGAGACTTTCATCCCATCATGCAGCGTCCGGGTCGCGCCAATGGCCCCGACGATGACGGCCTTGTTCAGGCTCAATCCGACGACTGCCGCGTGGCTCCCCAAGCCGTTTTCTTCGGTGATGACGCCAACGGCCTGGCGGATGTAGGGCAGCATCTCGTTGTTCGTGTGGGGCACGACCAGGATCATGCCAGGGTGGAACTTATGCTTCACGTCTTCCAGCGTGCGGCAGACGCAGAGGACACCCTTCACGTTCTCATCTCCCACGCCCGCACCGTTGATCAGGCTGCTGCCCACCAGGTGGACCTTGATCATGTTGGTGGTCCCGGCGATGCCCGCAGGGACACCGGCGGTGACGACAGCGATCTCCCCATCGTGGATGAGGCCCGCTTTCTGGGCGGCGGAGACAGCCCCCTCGATCATTTCATCGGTGCTCTGCACGTAGTCCATGATGATGGGCTTCACGCCCCAGGTGAGGGACAGCTGACGCTGCACCGGCTCGTCCATCACGCAGGCAACGATAGGCGTCTCCGGGCGGAAGCGGCTGATGAGCCGGGGGGTAGCCCCGCTCTTGGTGACGGTAATGATGGCAGAGGCGTTGGTGTCCGTGGCGGTGGTGCAGGCGGCGTGGGCAGTGGCGCCGCCGATGCCCAGGCGGATGTCGGGGGTCATGTTCCGCATCCGGCCGAAGTAGTTGATGTCTGCCTCGGTCCGCTCGGCAATGGCGGCCATGGTCTGAACGGCCTCCACAGGATACTTGCCCGCCGCCGTCTCGCCGGAGAGCATGATGGCAGAGGTGCCGTCATAGACCGCGTTGGCCACGTCGGTGATCTCAGCACGGGTGGGACGTGGGTTCGTGATCATGCTGTCCAGCATCTGGGTAGCGGTGATCACGTGTTTGCCATAGCCCAGGGTGTAGGCGATGATGTCCTTTTGGATGACGGGAATTTCCGTAAAGTCGATCTCCACGCCCATGTCGCCGCGGGCGATCATCACGCCGTCGGCCACGGCCAGAATCTCATCGACATTGTTCACGCCCTCCTGATTTTCCAGCTTGGCAATGATGCGCATGTCGGAGTGGTTCTCGTCCAGCAGACGGCGAATCTCCATCACGTCCTGCGCGTTGCGGCAGAAGGAAGCCGCCACAAAATCAAAGCCCTCTTCGATGCCGAAGAGCAGGTCTTCCCGGTCCTGGGCGCTCATGTAGGGCATGGACAGATGCACGCCGGGGACGTTCACGCCCTTCCGGTCTTTGATCGGTCCGCCGTTCTGGACCAGACAGGTGATGTCCGTCTCCGTCCGCTCCAACACTTTCATGCTGATGAGTCCATCATCCAGCATGATCTGGCTGCCGGGATGCACATCCTGAGCCAGGTTCTTGTAGCTCACGGAGCAGATGTCCTTCGTGCCGGTGACTTCCCGGGCGGTCAGGGTAAATTTCTGCCCGGCCTCCAGCATGACCTTGCCCTCGGCAAAAGTCTTGAGTCGAATCTCCGGGCCTTTCGTATCCAACAGGGCGGCGACAGGGATATTCTTCTCCACCCGCAATTTTTTCAGAAGTTCCAACCGTGCCTTGTGTTCGGCGTGAGTCCCGTGGGAAAAATTAAAGCGGGCCACGTCCATACCGCTGTCCATCATGGCCGCTAAGATCTTCGGGTCGTCGGTCGCCGGGCCTAAGGTACAGATGATCTTTGTCTTTCTCATAAGGCAACACCTCCAAATTTGGCTGTCGTAAATCTTATGATCTGGGTCACTCGTGTGCCCTTATTCTACACCTCTGGGAGGGAAAAGGCAATCGTAACCTTCTGTCAGCGTTTGCGGGGATTCAAGGCTTTTCGTAACCCTTCCCCCACCCAACAGCAGGGCCAGCGCTGTACCCACGATGCACAGACCTGGCGGGATCCAGGCCCAGGGGCGCCATGACACCCAGAGGGATGCCGATGAGGATGGCAAACGCCACCCCCGTCCCCGTTAAAATCAGGGACGGCACCACCCGCTGCGCGATCATGGTGACAACAGGCTGCCCCGTGCGGTAGGAGAGACACAGGCCGCCGGAACCGGCGGTCCTTACGGAGGTCAAATCACTGGGGTATTTTCTGAAAAACTTACTCTGCCTTGACCCACTCCCACACGTTCTCGTTACAGGAGGAGGAAGAGGCATAGTCGATGCCGCTGACGGTCTTGGACTGGACGTGGAGCGCGTTGCTGAACCACAGGGGGATGAAGGGCAGCTCCTCGTTCAGATACGCCTCGAACTCGTCCACCAGGGCGATGCGGTTGGTCTCTTTGTTCACGGCGGAGATCATTCGGTATAAGGCGCCAGGGCCGCCACGCAGCCAAACACACTTTTTCTCTTCTCCAACGGAACCTTAATTCTCTTCGTCGCTGTTCAGGCTTTCGTATTCGTCGTAATCGTCCGCCGCGTCCAGCTGGGAGCTGAGCATCATCTGCTCAAAGTGCGCGTCCAGCTGCTTGGCGAACTCCTGGGCTGCGTTGTAGCCCATGCGCTTGTGGCGGTTGTTCATGGCCGCCACCTCCACAATGATGGCCAGGTTCCGGCCGGGCTTGATGGGAATGGTGATGGCCGGGATCTTCATGTCCAAGATCGTCGTGAATTCTTCGTTGGTCCCCAGGCGGTCATAGAACACCTGGTCGTTCCACTGTTCCAGGTTGACTACCAGGTTGATGTCCTGGTCCTCACGGACGGCGGACATGCCAAAAAGCTGCTGGATATCGAC
>CAVCXN010000136.1:0-4587 GCA_963606215.1 uncultured Mycoplasmatota bacterium
GCTCTGGGGTGATGTGGACAAGGTCCAGCTTGAGCAGGGTATCTAAGTCGTCTGCATCCGACCAAAAAAGCGCTTGATTTTGCTTTGGCATCCCATAGATAGCCAAGTCAATGTCACTGCGGTCGGTATGATCTCCCCGGGCACGAGAGCCAAAGAGAACGAGTTTTTGTGCCCCGTATTTTGCGGCTAGGTCAGAAAGCTGCTGGTAAAGGGGGGTAAGGGTCTTATCCATAGAAGCCTCCTGCAAAGTGTCTTGGTTTCAGTTGTTTTGATAATTATACCATACTTTACGCCTGAATGGGGTGCAATTTTTCCGGTTGCCAACCCCGTCCCTTTGCGATAGAATAAGAGCAAAACATCGAACCAGAACGAAAGAGACGGAGATACACAACTATGCTGTCTGAAGAGAAACAAACCCAATTTGCCGCCCTGCGGCGGCAGATCATTGCCGCGGAGTTCGGCCGGATGAACCCCCGCCAGCTGGAAGGCGTGCTGACCACGGAAGGGCCGCTGCTCCTGCTGGCCGGAGCCGGAAGCGGGAAGACGACGGTGCTCATCAACCGCATCGCCAACCTCCTGCGCTATGGCCGGGGAGCAGATTCTAGCGAGGTCCCGGACTATATTGAGGACGCAGATCTGGATTTCCTGGCCGACTACGCCAACACGACCGACCACACCGAGCAGGAGGATGCCCGCGCCCATCTGCTCTGCGCCCTGGAACCGGCGGCGCCCTGGCAGGTTATTGCCATTACCTTTACCAACAAAGCCGCCGGCGAACTGAAACAGCGCTTGGAGGACCGCATCGGTCCCGATGCCCAGGACGTGTGGGCGGCGACGTTCCACTCCGCCTGTGTGCGTATTTTGCGGCGGGATATTGAAAAGCTGGGTTTCCCCTCGTCCTTTACGATCTATGATACAGACGACTCCCTGCGGGTCATCAAGGAGAGCCTCAAAGAACTGAACATGGACGATAAGTCCTTCCCGCCCCGGTCTATCCTGGGCTACATCTCCCGGGCGAAGGATGAGATGCAGCTGACTGAGGATTTCATGGACCAGGCCAAATCTCAGGGAGATTTCCGGCTGCAAAAGATCGGCAGCGTCTACCTGGCCTATCAGAAAAAGCTATGGGCCGCCGGTGCGCTGGATTTTGACGATATTATTTTGCACACTGTCCGGCTCCTGCAAAAATTCCCGGAGGTCCTGTCATATTACCAGCGGAAGTTTCGCTACGTCCTCATCGACGAGTACCAGGACACGAACCACCTGCAATATCTTCTGGCCGCACTGCTGGCCGGGGGACGAAAAAACATCTGCGTGGTGGGTGACGACGACCAGTCCATTTACCGCTTCCGGGGGGCGACCATTGAGAATATCCTCTCCTTCGAGAGCGAGTATAAAAACGCCCGGGTCATCCGTCTGGAGCAGAACTACCGCTCCACCGGCAACATCTTAGAAGCCGCCAACGCCGTCATCCGCAACAACCGGGGGCGCAAGGGCAAGAACCTCTGGACTGACCATGGGGAGGGCGAAAAGGTTCGCTTCTACACCGCCGGGAACGAGCGGGAGGAGGGAATGTACGTTGCCACTCAGCTCTTAAAAGCCTACGGTGAGGGGCGTCAGTGGCGGGACTGCGCGGTGCTCTACCGCATGAACGCCCTGTCTAACCAAGTGGAAATGGCGCTCAAGAGCAACAGCATCCCGTACCGCGTGGTGGGCGGCTTCCGCTTCTTCGAGCGGGCGGAGATCAAGGACATGCTGTCCTACCTCTGCGTCATCCATAATCCCAGCGACGACCTGCGCCTGCTGCGTGTGGTCAATAATCCTCCCCGGGGCATCGGGGCCAAGACGATGGAATCCGCCCGGTCCTTGGCAACTCAGACGGGACAGCCCCTCTGGGAAGTCCTGGTCCATGCGGCGGAAATTCCGGAGCTGAAAAAGGCCGCGCCGAAGTTCCAAAAATTCACGGACCTCATCCAGCACATCCAACGCCTGACCCAGGAGGTGGAGCTGCCAGAGGTCTATGAGACGCTGATTCAAGAGAGCGGCTATGCGGAAATGCTGACCGCCAAGAAGGACAACGAGAGCAAGTCCCGCTTAGAAAACATCCACGAGCTGTCTTCCTCCATCAGTGGCTACTTAGAGCACGCGGAAGACCCCTCCCTCGGCGGCTTCCTGGACGAGGTGGCTCTTTACACCGACCTGGACAGCGTGGAGGAAGACGATAACTGCGTGACCCTCATGACCATGCACGCCGCCAAGGGCTTGGAGTTCCCGGTGGTGTTCACCGTGGGCATGGAAGAGGGTGTCTTCCCCGGCTACCGGGCCATCGGGGAGGAGGACGAATTGGAAGAGGAACGCCGCCTGTGCTACGTGGCACTGACCCGCGCGAAAGAACGCCTCTATCTCACCTGCGCCGCTCAGCGGATGCTTTTCGGCCGGACCTCGGCCAATCTGCCCTCCCGCTTCGTGAAAGAAATTCCCAATGATTTGTTAGAGGTTGGTGGAAAAGTCCGCCGCCCCCAGCGGGACCTCTCCCAGGACGATTGGTCCCAGGAAGAGCGCATCGCCCAGCCTGCCCACACCGGCCTCCGGGAACAGCCCCATACCACCCGCCGGCCCTCCGGTACCCGCGCGGCCCCAGCCGCCTATCGTCAGCCCACCCCCAAAACCACCCAGCCCCTTCTTCAGCTCAGAAAAGGCGAGATGGTCCGCCACGCCGCCTTTGGCACCGGCATGGTCCTCTCCATCCAGCCTATGGGCGGGGACGCCTTGGTGGAGGTGGCCTTTGACAACGTGGGCACAAAACGCATGATGCTGAAAGCAGCGTCGCAGTTTATGAGTAAAGTGTAACTACATTACAGCATGAGAAAGCCCTTAGCCGTTTGGCCGAGGGCTTTGCATTGCTTTATGGTTTGATCCGATACCGCCAAGGAAACTCCACCGCCTCCTCCGCGTAATCAATGCCAACCCTCGGTCCGGATAGAATATCGAAGGGTAGTTTATCTTCCAGCGGTGTAACAAGCCCCACATCCTCCAACCGGTCGCAGAGATACAGCTCGTCCCCCAGCAGGGAGATGCCGTTCTGCGTCTTGGTCAGAGATAGGGCTTTACAGAGCTTACCGGGGCCATTTAAAAAGTTTTTTTGCTGGTAGGGGGTCAGCTCATCAGGTGACTTTCCGTAGCGGTTCCAAGCCATCTGTTCGACCCCGCCCCGCGCCTCACCCCCGCGCAATAACACCGCGCAGGGCGTGCCCTCCGGCTCGGTGACGAAGTTGAGGCAGTGGTACATGCCATAGATCAGATAGATATAGGCTGTTCCCGGCGGTGCGAAGAGCGTTTCAGTCCGGGCGGTGCGGCGGTAGTTGTAGGCGTGGCAGGCTTTGTCGATGGGGCCGACGTAAGCCTCCGTCTCGTTGATCCGGACGACCAGGGGAATGCCGTTTTGCACCCGGACGAGGTATTTTCCCAAAAGGTCCTGAGCGACCTGACAGGTGTCTCGGTCATAAAATAGTTTGGAGAGCTTCATGGCGTCTCCTCCTTCCATTGGATGGCGGCGGGCGGTGCTTCCTCCCCGCACAGGGCGGCCCGCCAGGTGGGGCCTTGGTAGGAGCGGAGAAACAGCCCCTTCGTTGGAATGTCCTCCCCCCACTGCCGCCGAAGACCCTGGCTGGTGTATTTGCACCAGGCTTCTTTTCGGGTCCAGAGCGTGTAAAAAGTGGGCCAGTCTGCGCCGTTGGCCTGATACTGGGCGTACTCTAAGGCCGTCAGCGCATAGCGGGGGAGGGATGCGGTGCGGGGACGGATGACCTCGATATCGACCCCAACCGGCGCATCCCCCAGGGCGCAGAGGATGAACGGCCCGCTGTGGCTCCAGTTGACGTGGAGCTGGGGGAGGGCAGGGAAGTAGGGCTTATTGAATTCAGTCCGCCCGATCTCCGGCACTTCCCGGATATCAAACTCTCTGGCCAAGGCCCAGGACAGAAGGGCCTGCGGGGTCAGGCCGGTGCCGCCGTACAGTCGAAGCATGGGGAAGCCTCCCTTCAGAACTGCAAATTTTCGGAAAAGCCTGCGGAAAGGCTTGCCAATCTCGTGGGGGTTGCAGTATAATAACAGACTGATATCTGATTATGACCGCTGGCGCGGCGCGTTTCGCCGCGCTGACCTATATAGTATAGCGGAATGGAAAAGGTGTGTAAACCCAATGGCTATTGATCGAATCCATGACTATATCGTGCCCGGCAAGCGGGCGCATCTGGTGGGCATCGGTGGTGTGTCCATGTCCCCTCTGGCCGAGGTGCTCCAGGGGGAGGGCCTCATCATCTCCGGCTCCGATATGAAAGAAAGCCCCGCTGTGGAGCATCTGCGCTCCCTGGGCATCCCCGTGACCATCGGCCACCTGCCTGAGAGCGTGGAGGGCAAGGACCTGGTCATCCGCACCGCCGCCGTCCACGACAGCAACCCGGAGATCGCCGCCGCCCACGCCGCGGGCATCCCCGTCTTCGAGCGGGCGCAGGCTTGGGGGTCCATCATGCGGCGGTATGAAAATGCCCTGTGCATCTCCGGCACCCACGGCAAGACCACCACGAC
>CAVCXN010000137.1:0-3791 GCA_963606215.1 uncultured Mycoplasmatota bacterium
GGGCTCTTCCTTCTCTTCCATGAACTGGATAGCCTCTGCACGGGGCAACTCAAACCGCTCCAGCTTCAGCTTCTCCTTGCAGATTTTCCGCATCTCGGCCTCCAGCTCAGTCAGCTGGGCCTCGGTGAAGGGGGCGGGGGTGTCGAAGTCGTAGTAGAACCCGTTCTCGATGGAGGGGCCGATGGCCAGCTTCACCTCGGGGTGCAGGCGCTTCATGGCCTGGGCCAGGACGTGAGAACAGGTGTGCCAGTAAGTTTTGCGGTATTCGGGGTTTTCAAATGTATACAGGTTGTTTTCTTCAGACATGGTGTGTTCCTCCTGAGTTTGGGGCAAGTGTTCTATCACAAAATAAAGAAAACCCGCCCCTGATTTTGGTCAGGGGCGGGATAAATTTTGTATTATCTCGCGGTTCCACCCTGCTTGCAACGTCCCAACAAAAAAGACGTGCCGCTTCGTTTCCGCTGTAACGGGCGGGGACCCGGTCCAGCCTACGCTCTGCCCGGAGAAGGGGAGAGATTCGGTGGACGGCTCGGGGATGGTGCTTACACCGGTTTGCTGGGCAGGCGCGCTTTCAGCCCAATGACGCGCCCTCTCTGAGCCAGCTTGCCGGGAAGGTTCCCGTCAATGCCTGTTTCTGATGGGAGCTATTATAAGACCAGCGGGGGGAATTGTCAAGGGGGTGGATTTTGTTTTGAAGCAGTCAAGTTTTCGGAATCAGCCGGATATTCATATCCACATTCCCGCTGATCCCCGGCACGGTGCCGGTGCTGGAATACTGCCACATATCAAAGTGATAGCGGAAGTTGGTCTTCTTCACATAATTGGCCAGCCACAGGGGGAACTCGGCCAGCTTGGACATGTCGAAGTGTAAGTAGAAATAGCTCAGGTTCGAGTAGACCATGCTCTCGTACCCGCCGTCCTCCACGGCGCGGCAGAAGGCCACGGCGCATTTGGTCAGCATGGCGTCAGACAGACCGTTGGTGCGGGCGTTGGTGCTGCTGTCGTAAGGCTCCCAGTCGAAGACGATGGGGTAGGTGATGCTGTAGTCCTGGAGGACGTTCATGCAGTACTCGGCCTCTTCGATGGCCTCGGCCTCGTTGATGGCCTGGGAGAAGAAGTAGACGCCGACCTCGATGCCGTTGGCCTGGGCCGCCTGGATGTTCTTGTGGAAGTAGTTGTCCAGGACGATCTTGCCCGTGCCGTAGCCCCGGTAGCCCAGGCGCAGAATGACGAACTCGATGCCAGCCTCTTTCACCTGTGCCCAGTCGATGTTGCCCTGGTAGCGGGAGACATCGATGCCGACGGTGGAGGTGTAGAGGTCGCTCTCATAGTGCATCAGGCCATTTTCGTCCAGCTGGAAGAGGGAGGCATCGTAATCCTGCAAGGCGATGTTGTCCGGGATGTAGACTTTATGATTGCCATAGTAGAAATACTTGCCGGAGGTGGGCTTGGAGTCGTCGTCGTCCGGGTCGATGGTACCGGGGTCATCCGGGATGTCGGGGGGATTGTCCGGCTCGACAGGGGTTTGGTCCTGGTTCTTTTTGAACTCGTTGACCCGGCAGATGACCGTGCTGATCTCGGCCCGGGAGATGTTCTTCTGGGGGTAGAAATAGGTCTTGCCGTCGCTCTCCTTGGTGCCCTCAAAGATGCCGTGGTCTGAGAGGATGAGGGCGGATACGTCGCTGGTATCAGTGAAGGGGGAGGCGGTCTGCTGCTTGCGCTCCACGCCCAGGACGTTCACGATCAGCTCCGCGATCTGGAGGCGGTTGATGGTGTCGTTCAGGCCCATGCTCCAGCCGTTGGGCAGGAAGCCTTGCTTTTGAGCCAGCTCGTAGTAGCCGCTGGCCCAGTTTTTGCCGGTGCCGACGGGGGCGGTGTATCCGGCGGCGGTGAGGACGAATTTCAGGGCCTGTCCCAGGGTCACGGTGCCCTGGGGGGAGAAAGTGGTGGCAGTGGTGCCAGCTACCAGGTCGCTGTCATACATGGTCTTGACGTAAGTGAAAAACCAGTCGGATTCTTTCACATCCGTAAACGGCAGCTCACCCGCAGCCGCTGCCGGAGCAGCCAGCGAAAACAGCAGGACGAGCGAGAGGAAAAGGGAACACATTCTCTGTTTCATGGGGGAAAATACCTCGTTATTTCTTTTGGGTTTACAAATGCTGGCGGAATAATTTGGGCCGCAGCCGCCGCACATACAAATCGCCAATGCGCCCCAGCACCACATCATACAGCAGGAAGCTGAGGTTGCCCAGCACGAAGAAGGCGGCGAGCAAAAGCACCGTCCAGCTCTGGGCCTCCTGCTGCAAGTCCGGCATGACAAACACGAACAGCAACAGGGCATAGATGGCGATGAGCGCGGCGTTGAACAGCACCAGCTTGACCGCCACACGCACCGGCTTCCGCCGAAGATGCTGTAGCTTCGGCCTTGCTACAGGGTACCACCCAAAGAGCAGGACAAAGCAGAGCGCGGCCTCCTTATCCGGTGCCAGGAAGAAACTCAGCAGGGCCACAGCCGCATAGAGCAGCCCGCCGGTCTTTCCGCCGAACTCCCACACCACCGGAATGAGGAACACCCCGGCGGCGGCAGGGGCCACGTAGGTCATGGTGGGGATGAGCGGACCCACCAGCATGAGGACGGTCATGAGCGCGGCCAGAATGCCGCAGAAGGCCACGCGGAAGCTCATTCGGTTTTTCAGCATGGGAAAGGGTCACCTCCGGGGGTGGGGTCAGTCGTCGTCATGTTTGTCCTTTTTTCTGCGGGGCGGCGTGGGGTGCTTGAGCCACTTTGTGATTTTAGCCCGCAGGCTGTCATTGCCCCGGAACAGGGGGTGGAAGTCGATGGACGGGGGCGGCATATAGGAGATGGTGCCGTTCTCGTCGATGCCCGCCACGTGCACATAGTCCTGGGTCGCCAGGGGCAGGCCCTTCTTTTTCAGGCGGCTGTTGATGAGCTCCCGCAGTAAGTAATAGAACGACGCAAACAGCGGCACGCCCAGCAGCATCCCCCAGAAGCCCATGAGATGGTTGAACAGCAGCAGGGAAAATAACACCCAAAAGGCCGACAGGCCCGTGGAATCCC
Organism: uncultured Mycoplasmatota bacterium; assembly: GCA_963606215.1. Taxonomy (GTDB): domain Bacteria; phylum Bacillota; class Clostridia; order Oscillospirales; family Oscillospiraceae; genus Evtepia. Next base: position 3,080 of record CAVCXN010000137.1, read on the forward strand.
CCAGAATTTTGGGACCGATGATATTGCCGTCCACCTGCTGTAGAATCACAATGAAGATCAGGAAGATCAGGCATTGATAGGGGGAGGTCAGCAGGAGCAGGAACGCCGAGGGAATGGCCCCGAAGAAGGGGCCGAAGACGGGAATGATGTTCGTGATGCCCACGATGGTGCTGATGAGACCGGCGTAGGGGATGCGCAAAATGGTCAGGCAGGCCGCGCAGATGAGTCCGATGATGAGCGAGTCCAGGAGCTTCCCGGAGACGAAGCTCGTGAAGATGTGGTTGATGACGCGCAGGTGCTTCAGCACCCGGTCGCAGGTGGTGCGTTTGCGGCAGAGAGCGAATAAGAATTTCTTGCCCTGCCCCACGAACTGATCCCGGCTCATAAGCACATAGGCCATGACAATGATGCCGATGATGAAGTTCAGTACGCCCATGGCGGCAGCGGCCACGCGCTCCATCACGTTGGAGAGGGCGGAGAAGGGATCATCCTGAAGCCAGGACTGGAACATGTTGGTCACTTTGTTCGACGCATCCTGAATGATCTCGGTGGACTGGCCATGGGACACCAAAAAGTCAGAGAGCTTTTGCGAGAAGCTCTGGATCATTTCGGGAAAACCCTGGAGCAGAGGCGGCAGATTTATCACTACCTGAGGAATGATGAAGTAAGCAAACAAAACAATCAGAGTCAGCAGGACGATGGTAGAAAAAGC
>CAVCXN010000138.1:0-3612 GCA_963606215.1 uncultured Mycoplasmatota bacterium
GTTTTTGTCTCATGGAAGTTACGCAAGCTACCCTCTCCTCTCTGCGCCGGGAACTACACCGTTACCCGGAGCTGGCATTAGAAGAATATCGCACCGCACAAGTCATTGAGCGGGAGCTGGACAAAGCCGGTCTCCCCCACCAGCGCATTGGAGCCACCGGTGTTTTGGCGACCTTGACCGGAGGGAAAGGGCCAGGCCCTATCGTCGCCCTGCGCGCGGACATCGATGCTCTGCCCATGCAAGAGCAGCATGAGACGGACTATTGCAGCCAAGTAGACGGGAAAATGCACGCCTGCGGCCACGATGCGCACACTGCCATGCTGATCGGCGCGGCACAGACGTTGGCCGCTCGGCGGGATACTCTGCGGGGCGAGATTCGATTCTGCTTCCAGCCCGGGGAAGAGACCGGCAAAGGGGCAGAGGATTTTCTGGCCGCCGGATGCCTGGACGGAGTCAGCCGAGTCTTTGGGCTTCATGTTGCCCCGGAGCTAACGGTCGGGACCATCGGAGTCACGCCGGGCCTGAATAAAGCTGCCGTCGATGGGTTTCACATCATCGTACATGGGAAGTCGGCGCATGTCTCTACCCCGCAGCTTGGCGTAGATGCGCTGTATATTGCCAGCCATATCGTTGTAGCGCTACAGGCCCAGGTTGCCCGGCGGACCTCTCCCATTGAACCAGTCATTTTAGGAATCGGGAAATTTCAGAGCGGCACAACGTATAATGCCTTGGCGAAACGCGCTGTATTAGAGGGAACGACCCGCACCATCTCCCAGGAAGCCAGACAGCGGACATGGGGACAGGTAGAGGAAACAGCCAAGCAGATCGCCGCGCTGTACGGTGGGACGGCAGTAGTTATTTGGGATGATATTTGTTCCGCTTTGGTGAATGACCCCGGAGTAGCTGCCGAGGTAGCAAATATTATCCAGGGCCAACGTCCGGAGCTTCTTGTGGATGACCACCGTCCGCTGACTCTGAGCGGCGATAACTTCTCGGAATATCTGCTGCAAGTGCCCGGTGTCTATGCTTATCTAGGCTGTTCCCATCCGGACAAGCCGGAGACACACTTCCCCATTCACCACACCAGTTTTGATCTGGATGAGGACGCACTGCCCATCGGCACCTGGCTCTACACGACCTGCGCCCAGACCTGGCTAGAAACCCTGTAACAACAAAAAGGAGGCTTTGCCATGAATATCCCCCTGCGCTATCAGGTCTCAGACTATGACTGCGGACCGACCACGATGCTCAACGCCATCAGCTACCTCTTCCCGCGAGAAGCGATCCCGCCGGAGGTCATTCGGAACATCATGCTGTATAGTTTGGACTGCTACGGGCAGGACGGATGCTCCGGTAAACGCGGGACCTCCTGCGCGGCCATGATGTTTTTGAGCAACTGGCTCAATGGATTTGGGGAGATCGGGCAGTTGGATGTGACCAGCCGGTATCTCTCCGGGCAAAGCGTGCAGCTGGGTAGCAGCAGCTTGGTCGAAGATGCCCTGCGTCGGGGCGGTGCCGTAGTCGCAAGAATTTTTCTGGATGAATGGCATTACGTCTTATTGACGGGCGTAGAAGAGGATATGGTCCTGGTATTTGATCCCTACTATCTGGAAGAACCAATGCCCGGGGACCCTGATATTCGGTTTGTAGACGGCCAGCCTTGCCGGTATAATCGGCTTGTCCCCGCTCGGTGCTTTGACCAGGAAGCGCTGGCCCTCTATGCCTTTGGGCCAGTCGAGACACGGGAAGCGGTGTTACTGTTTAACGAGACAACAAAACTGACGGAAGAAGACACTGTGGAGTATGTGATTTGATCTTCTCCCCGTCAACAAAAAACGGAGCGGAATCCTGCCAGTATAGTGGATTCCGCTCCGTCTATTTTTATGAATCGTTCCGCGCCAGGGTCAGCCCTTATAGCGCAGAGCCTCGCGGCGCTTGTGCTCGCTGCGGTCGTGGTAACGGTCGATGATGGCCTTATCCGCGTCGTTGGCCTCGCCGGTGGTGATGTACTTGTCGATAGCGGCATAGGTCACGCCCATGTCCTGCTCGTCGGTCTGGCCCTCGAAAAGGCCGGCAGAGGGAGCCTTGGTGATGATGGACTGGGGGGCGTTCAAATACCGCAGGAACTCGAAGATCTCCGTGGCGGTCAGGTCAGCAATGGGGTTCAGGTCGAAGGCCCCGTCACGCCACTTGGTGAAGTAGCCCATGTAGTACTCGCTGGCGTTGCCGGTGCCTGCTACGAGACGGTTCTCACTGGCAGCGACGGCGTACAGGGTAGTCATCCGCAGACGGGGAGCAATGTTGCTAATGGCGCTGTCACTCAGGGTGGTGATGGCGGAGAGATTCTCCATAGCCAGCTCTTTCTGGGCGGTCAGGTCGATGACGCGGGTCTTGATGCCAAACTGGTCTGCGACCTCCATGCCGTCGTCTTTGTCAATGGTGAAGTTCCGCTTGGAGCTGCAGGGCATGATGATGCCCTCGGTGTTCTCGCAGGCCATCTTGCACAGGATGCCCACCAGGGCAGAGTCTTTGCCGCCGCTGTTGCCGAAGATGATGCCGTCCACATGGGCAGCGGCAACTGCGTCTTTGATAAACTGGACACGTTTTTGCGTCTCCTCTGCGTAGTTTCTCATGTATTCTTCTCCTTACTTACTCCACTGTGACAGATTTGGCCAGGTTCTTCGGCTTGTCGATGGAGCATCCGTTGGCTTTTGCTACATAATAGGCAAACAGCTGCAGGGGAACGATCTCCGGCAGGGTGTTGAAAATTTCCTTCGTCCGGGGAACGAAGATCACATCGTCAGCCTCGGCAAAGATCTGGCGGTTGCCCTCCAGAACCACAGCCAGGACCTGAGCGCCGCGCGCCTTGACTTCTTTGATGTTGCTCATCATTTTGTCAAACAGCGTCTCGTAGCAGGCCAGAGCGATCACAGGGCGGCCCTTCTCGATCAGGGCGATGGTGCCGTGCTTCAGTTCCCCGGCGGCGTAAGCCTCGGAGTGGAGATAGGAAATTTCCTTGAGCTTCAGAGACCCTTCCATGCTGGCGGCGTAATCCAGGTTCCGACCAATGAAGAACACGTCATTGTGGTCATGATACTTTTCGGCCAGAGCAGGCAGGTTGGGGTTGAGATCGATAGAACGCTGGATCAGGCTGGGGAACTGGAGAATGGCATCGACCAGTTCCTTGTTCTGTGCATCATCCAGGCGGCCCAGACGACGGGCCAGGTAAACGGCCAGCATATCCATGACAGCGACCTGGGTGGTGTAGCCCTTGGTAGTAGCCACAGCGATCTCCGGTCCAGCCCAGGTGTAAACCACGTCATCAGCCAGCTTTGCAATGGTGCTGCCCACCACGTTCACGATGGCCAGCACACGAGCACCGCGGGCCTTGCATTCCTTCATGGCAGCGATGGTATCTGCTGTCTCGCCGGACTGGGAGACGACCACCAGCAGGGTGTGTTCATCCACCAAGGGGTTGCGGTAACGCAGCTCAGAAGCCAGGTCCGCCTCTACGGGGATGCGGCACAGCTCCTCGATGACATACTTACCCACGCTGCCGGCGTAGAAGGCCGAGCCGCAGGCGGTGAACATGATCTTGTTGATCTTTTTCAG
>CAVCXN010000139.1:0-3545 GCA_963606215.1 uncultured Mycoplasmatota bacterium
GCATAGGAGCCAAAGAGGTAGACCCGCTTTGCCCCATACTTCTGCGCCAGCGGCGCAATGATCTCTTTCAATTCCTGGATCGTATACGTTCCTGCCATACAGGGACACCTCCTGTCTTCTGCCGCAGGTTTCCTTGTGTCCTTAGTATAGCAAGATTTTTTGGAAAAAACAACGGGAAGAAGCGTTATCTCCGCCGCTGGATCTCATCCAGCAGGTGGGCGGCCACCTCGTCCTTGCCCATGCGGGGCAGCTCTTGCAGGCCGTCCTTGGTGATGAGGGTGACGACGTTGGTGGAAACGCCGAAGCCCGCACCGGCCACCTTCAAATTGTTGGCCACGATCATGTCCAGCTTCTTCTTCTCCAGCTTGGCCTGGGAGTTGGCGATCATGTCCTTCGTCTCCATGGAGAAGCCGCAGACGAACAGGCCCGGGTGCCGGTGCTCGGCCACCCAGCCCAGGATATCCTGGGTGCGCTCCAGGGGGATGGAGAGGTCCCCGTCCTTCTTCTTCATCTTATCCTCGGCAACATTGGCGGGGCGGTAGTCCGCGACGGCGGCGGCCTTGATGAGGATGTCGGTCTGGGGCAGCAGGTCTTGGATGGCCCGGAACATATCCGCCGCGCTGGTCACGGGGCGGTGGTCCACGAAGGGCACGGTGCCCAGCTCGGTGGGGCCGGAGACTAAGGTCACGTTGGCGCCCCGCAGCATGGCTTCCCGGGCGATGGCATACCCCATGCGGCCGGTGCTGTGGTTGGTCAGGTAGCGCACCGGGTCCAGGGCCTCCTGGGTGGGACCGGCGGTGACGGTGATGTTCACGCCGGTCAGCGTCTTGCGGCGGGCCAGATGGTGGGCGATGTGGTCCAGCAGGACCTCCGGCTCCGGCATCTTCCCGCTGCCCACCGCCTGGCAAGCCAGCAGGCCGCTGGCGGGGGGGATGATCTCAAAGCCATACTTTTTCAAGGTGGCGATGTTGTCCTGGGTGATGGGATTTTCCAGCATGGCCGTGTTCATGGCCGGGGACACCAGCTTCTTGCACTTGGCCGCCAGAACGACGGTGGTCAGCATATCGTCCGCGATGCCGTGGGCGAGCTTGGCGATGACATCCGCCGTCGCCGGAGCGATGAGGATGAGGTCCGCGGCCTGGGCCAGGGAGATGTGCGTAACATCATATTTGAAATCCCGGGCGAAGGTATCCACCACGCACCGGTTGTTGGTGAGCGTCTCAAAGGTCAGGGGGGTGATGAACTGGGTGGCGTTCTGGGTCATGATGACGTGGACCTCCGCCCCGGCCTTCCGCAGGGCGCTGGCCACGTTGGGAATTTTATAGGCGGCGATGCCCCCGGTGACACACAGCAGCACACACTTTCCTTTCAGGTTTTCCATTTCTTCTCCTCCTGTATCCGATATCCTATCGTATCCTATAATGCTCTCAAGCAGCTTACTCCATGTCCTTGAGCAGGCCGTGCTTCTCGTAGGTGGTAACGCGGGCGATGTGATTCTGCTCGTCCACGAAAACCACGTTGGGATGATAGTCGTTCTTCACTTCCTCGGGGGTCATCTGGGCGTAGGCCATGAGGATAATCTTGTCCCCCACGCTGACACACCGGGCAGCGGCCCCGTTCAGGCAGATCATGCCGGACCCACGCTCCCCGGCGATGGTGTACGTCTCGAACCGGCTGCCGTTGTCGATGTCCACGATCTGGACCTTCTCATACTCCAGGATGCCGGAGGCATCCAGCAGGTCCTGGTCCACCGTGATGGAACCCACATAGTTCAGCTCCGCCTGGACAACGGTCGCGCGGTGAATTTTCCCCTTCAGCATTTCCATGGTCATCTTATTTGCCCTCCACGATAAAGTTGTCGATGAGTCTCGTCTTGCCGATGTACACGGCCATCGCCACCAGCACGGTCCCGTCGATCTGGTCCACGGGGTCCATCGTCACGCCGTCCACGGCGGAAACATAGTCAATCTTCGCCAAAGGCTGGGCCTGGATGTGCTCGGTCATGGCGGCAACAATCTTGTTGGCGTCCGTCTCGCCCTCGGCAACCATCTTCTGGCCCAGGAACACAGACTCGGACAGGACCAGGGCGGCCTGCCGCTCGGCCTCGTTCAGATAGGTGTTGCGGGAAGACTTGGCCAGACCGTCGGCCTCGCGGACGATGGGACAGCCCACGATCTCGATGCCGTAGGACAGGTCGCGCACCATCCGGCGGATGATGGCCAGCTGCTGGGCGTCCTTCTGGCCGAAGAAGGCTTTGTCGGGGGTCACAATGTTGAACAGCTTAGAGACAACAGTACACACCCCCCGGAAGTGGATGGGGCGGGTTTTGCCGCACAGCTGCTTGGGCATGTCGGACAGAATCTCAACGTAAGTAGCCGCGCCAGGAGCATACATCTCCTCCACAGCGGGATAGAAGACCATGGCGCAGCCGTGCTCCTCCAGCAGGGCGCAGTCCCGGTCAAAATCGCGGGGATAGGCTTCCAAATCTTCATTGGGGCCAAACTGGGTGGGGTTGACAAAGTCGGAGGCCACCACGCGGTCACACTGGCGCACGGCCTCGTCCACTAGGCTGGCGTGGCCCTCGTGCAGGTAGCCCATGGTGGGCACCAGGCCGACGGTCAGGCCCTCTTTCTTCCAGGCGGCCACCTGTGCGCGGACCTGGGCAATGGTAGTTGCAATGATCATGGATATTCTTCTCCTCTTCTTATCACAAAAAACAGCTTACAGCACGGAATAGAGCTTCAGCAGCTCGGCGGGCTGACGGCCCTCCAAACGCTCCAGCACCTCATCGGAGCAGTCGCTCTTGACGTAGGTCTGGGCGGCAGCGGGGAAGGCACTGTCCTTTACCTCGGCGTCGTAGGCTTGGAAGGCGTCGGTCATGATCTGGCCGACCTGGGCAAAATGCTTGACAAACTTGGGGGTGAAGGGACCCATTGCCAGCATATCCTGCCACACGAGGACCTGGCCGTCACATTCCGCCCCGGCCCCGATGCCGATGGTGATGATGTCCAGCTTCCGGGTGATGAGCGCCGCGAGCTTCGGGGGCACACATTCCAGCACCACGGCAAAAGCGCCTGCGGCCTGCACCGCCATCGCGTCAGCCAGCACCCGGGCCGCGCCCTCTTCGCCCTTGCCCTGGACCTTGAAGCCGCCGAAGGCGTGGTGGGACTGGGGCGTCATGCCCACGTGGGCACAGACGGGGATGCCTGCGGCGGTGATGGCCCGGATCTGGTCACAGACCTCGCGGCCGCCCTCCAGCTTCACCGCGTCGCAGCCCGTCTCCTTCATCAGCCGTCCGGCGTTCACCACGGCCTGCTCCACAGAAGCCTGGTAGCTCATAAAGGGCATGTCTACCACGACAAAGGCGTTTTGACATCCCCGCACCACGCTCCGGCCATAGACGATCATCTCCTCCATGGTCACAGGAATGGTGTCGGAATATCCCTGCATGGTCATGCCCAGGCTGTCGCCCACCAGGATCATGTTGATCCCGGCCTGGTCCATCAGGCGGGCAGTAGAATAGTCATAACAGGTGAGCTGAGAGA
>CAVCXN010000140.1:0-4316 GCA_963606215.1 uncultured Mycoplasmatota bacterium
AGCACGGCTTTCAAGAGGCAGGCCGCCGCAAAAATTACTATGAAAATCCCCAGGAGGACGCCCTTCTGCTGACCAAGGAGTTTCGACATGATCCTGCGTGAACTGACCCCGCCCGAGCTGAAACAGCTCCACGAAACGGAACTGCGGGAAGCCTTTCCGCCCCAGGAGCTGAAGCCGTTTGCGGCCATGAAGACCCTGTATGAGGCAGGCGTCTACCACCCTGTCGGGGCCTGGGAGGGGGAGACGCTGGTGGGCTACGCCATCCTCTGGGAAAGCCCGGACCACCCCTATGTTCTCATCGACTATTTAGGCGTCCCGGCCCGCCTGCGGAACGGGGGCCTGGGCGGGAAGATTCTGGACCGGCTGGCCGGGCAGTTTGCCCAGATGGACGGCATCATCGTCGAGTCCGAGGCCCCCGAGGGCGGGCCGGAGGACGCCCTGCGCCGCCGGAGACTGGATTTTTACCGCCGCAGCGGGTTCACGTTTTTGGACTATGACTGCGTCCTCTTCGGTGTCCACTACGCCGTCTGTCTGCGCTCCCCCAACGGCAGGGGGACAGAGGCCGGGGCCATGGCCGCCCACCAAGCCCTCTATGCTGCACAGTTTCCCAGGTGGGCCTACGAGAAATTCATCCAAATTCCCAGGGACCCGGAGCACCCCCTACAGCCGCCGGAATCCTGGGCGGAGCAGACGACGCTGCCGGGATTGGACGCATAAAAGGAGACACCCCATGATCCAAGAAATTTGCAAAGACGAAGCCTTTCTCGCCCAAAAAGCCGAACCCGCCACCCCCGCCGATCTCCCCGTCGCCCAAGACCTCATCGACACCCTCACCGCCCACAAGGACGGCTGTGTGGGCATGGCGGCGAACATGATTGGGGTGAACAAGCGCATCATTATTTTCGACAACGAGGGCGAGTATCAAGTCATGTTCAACCCCGTCATCGTGAAGCAGTCCGGGCCGTATCAGACGGAAGAGGGCTGTCTCTCCCTGACCGGCCGCCGCCCGACCAAGCGATGGAAGAGCATCAAGGTCCAGTGGCAGAATGAGAAATTTCAGACCCGTCTGAAAACCTTCACCGGCTGGACCGCCGAGATCATCCAGCACGAGATCGACCACTGCGACGGCATTCTGATTTAAGACAAGCAGGAGGACACTATATGCTGCTCTACTTCACAGGCACCGGCAACAGCCGCTATGTCGCCGAGCGAATCGCCAAAGCGCTGGACGATACGCTTTGTAGTCTCAATGACCGCATCAAAGCCGGAGACACCGCTCCCGTGAACAGCGACGCACGTCTCATCATCGTCGTCCCCACCTACGCCTGGCGCATTCCCCGCATCGTGCAGGAGCACTTGGAAAACACATCGTTCCCCGGTGCAAAGCAAGTCTGGTTCGTCATGACCTGCGGCGGGCAGATCGGTGGCGCGGGCCAGCACAATCAGGCACTCGCGCAGGAAATGGGCCTGACCTATCAAGGCACAGTGCAGATCATCATGCCGGAGAATTACATTGCCCTCTTCCAGGCACCCCAGGCAGAGGAAGCATGGCAGATCGTCGCCCAGGCCGAGCCGGAGATCGACCGCGCCATTGCCGCCATTGCCAAGTCTCAGCCGTTTGGCCCCACCCCAAAGCATCTGCTGAACCGCTTGCTGAGCGGCCCGGTAAATCCCTTTTTCTATTCTGCTGTCGTAAAGGACAAGGCATTTACCGCCAGCGCCGCCTGCAATGGCTGCGGCCAATGCATGAAACGATGTCCCCTGAACAACGTGACCCTGCAAGACGGCAAGCCCGTCTGGGGCGGCCACTGCACCCACTGCATGGCCTGCATCTGCTACTGCCCCACGGAGGCCATTGAGTACGGGAAAAAGAGCCGCGGGAAACCGCGCTATCATTGTGATCGATAAAAAATTTCATGGAAAAAGGGCTGTCTTGCACAAACACAAGACAGCCCTTTTTGATTCAGGAAAACAGCCAATTCAGCAGTTCCGTGCCGTGCTCCAGCCAAGCACACTGCGGGACGCCGACATGATCTGTATTGGGAAAAACGGTCACGCGGGCGCTCCCGTTTTGCGGCTGAATGGCCTGGATAAATTTCTCGGTAGACTCCGGTTTGACCACACGGTCCGCCGCGCCCACAAACGCCCATATCTCCGTCTGAGACAGGGCTTGGAGCGTCTGCTGAGTGGTTTTGACGGAGCCGCTCATGGGGGCGATGCGCCGGAAGACATCCGGATGCGCCAGAGCCAGGTCCCAGGTGCCGGTCCCGCCCATGCTGTGCCCGGTCAGGCAGATGCGGCTGCGGTCGATGGAGCGCTCTGCACAGACCTGGTCGATCAGCTGCATGAGCTGGCTGTCCACGTCTGCCCATTGCTTCTGATCCTCCGGCAGCTGGGGAATCAGGACATAGGCAGGCACTTGTCCTAGTTTTCCTTCGGTAAGATACTGCGGGAAGCCGTCGGTATCTGTGAGCAGGGCCAGGTCACTGCCCTTGCCGTGCCCGCCGTGCAGGTAAACCATCAGCGGGAGCTGGCCCTGTGCGTTTTTGGGTGTGTAGAGCAAGTACCCCATCGTCACACCGCCGGACCGGAACTGTCCTTTGGTGGTGGAGGGCAGGCTGATCTGATCGACCCACGCACAGGCTTTGCTGGCCAAGGCACAGGCGTTTTCCACAACCTTCTTCCAGCCCTGTTCCGTGATGCTTTGGATGGCCTGTGCTTCGGCTGCCTCTGTATCCGGTGTTTCCACCGCAAAAGCAGACGAAGTCAGGAGCGCCAAGCCCGCCAACAGACCGGCGATCCGCCGTATCCAGTTGTTCTTCATGATGCTAACCTTCTTTCCGTTCGATCAAGCCGCGCCGTTCTCTTTGCGGGCACCCAGGGCTTGGGTACCCGGCCGTTTCGGTCCGTTCCGATTTGCCCGCTTAGTATACCGATTTGCACACAGGCTGTCAAGATTTTTCTTATTTTTTAATAGAAGAAATTTTTATCCCCGGTGTAAGATGGCGTCCAAGTCCTGCTGTGGGTGGGTGGTGGGCTGTAAGCCGAAGGCATCCACCAGCATCTTCACCACCGGCTCAGACAAAAACGCCGGGAGCGTTGGGCCGAGATAGATGTTTTTGACGCCCAGCGCCAGCAGGGACAGCAGGATACAGACCGCCTTCTGCTCGTACCAGGACAGCACCAGCGTCAAAGGCAGGTCGTTGATGGAGCAGTCGAACGCCTCCGCCAGCGCCTGGGCAATTTGAACCGCGCTATAGGCATCGTTGCACTGGCCGATATCTAAAATGCGCGGGATGCCGTTAATCTCTCCTAAATCCAAATCGTTAAAGCGGAACTTGCCACAGGCCAGCGTCAAAATCAGGGAATCCATGGGGGTACGCTTCACAAACTCCGTGTAATAATTTCTGCCCGGATGCGCCCCGTCGCAGCCGCCCACCAGGAAGATGTGCTTGATCGCCCCGCTTTGGATGGCGTCCAGAAGAGCCGGAGCCTGGCTCATGACGGCGTTTCGGGCAAACCCGGTGGTCAGCATGTGGCCGCCGTTCAGCCCGCCCCGGCTCTGGTCGGTGGAATAGCCGCCCAGAGAGAGGGCCTGTTGGATGAGGGGCGTAAAGTCCTTGTGCCCATTCTCGTCCCCCGGGATATGCAGGATGCCCTCGTAGCCCACGACAGAGGTCGTGTAGATGCGGTCGGCGTAGCTGGGGCGGGGCGGCATGAGGCAGTTTGTCGTGAACAGGACCGGGGCAGGCAGGTCCGCAAACTCCGTCTGCTGGTTCTGCCAGGCCGTGCCGAAGTGCCCCACCAGATGGGTGTATTTTTTCAGCTCCGGGTAGCCGTGGGCGGGCAGCATTTCGCCGTGGGTGTAGACGTTGATGCCCTTCCCGGCGGTCTGTTTCAAGAGCTGCCGAAGGTCCTTCAGGTCGTGGCCGGTGACAACGATAAACGGCCCCTTCTGAATGTCCGTGTTCACCCGTGTGGGAACGGGATGCCCGAATGTCTCCGTATGGGCCTGGTCCAGCAAGGCCATACATTGGAAATTGACCCGGCCAAACTCCAAGATGAGTTCCAGCCATTCCTCGACACTGTGGGGCTGAGCCAGGGCCGTGAGGCCCTTGTAAAACCAGGTATCCACCGCGCCGTCGGTATAGCCCAGTTCCCGGGCGTGGTGAGCGTAAGCTGCCATACCCTTGAGTCCAAAGAGCAGCGTGGCGCGCAGGGACACCAAATCTGTCTCGCCTCTCCAAAGCCAGCCGGGGTCTTTCTCCGGCTTCGGCGCATCCACCCAGGCCAGCATCTCGTCGATGCGTTGGGTG
>CAVCXN010000141.1:0-1995 GCA_963606215.1 uncultured Mycoplasmatota bacterium
CACGACTACATTATCTATTTCGCCTGTTGAGCGGTACCGGCCAGAGGAGATTAAGGAGATACGCCACAGCACCGGCCTGACACAGCGATTGTTTGCGGAGTATATGGGGGTATCCATCAAAACAGTGGAAGCCTGGGAAGCAGGGCGCAATCATCCAGAAGGAGCAGCTTGCCGCTTGCTGTCTCTGACAAAGAACGATCCACTGTTTCCCCAAAAGACAGGGATCATCAGAGCATAAAGAAGATAGCCCAGCACGAAAGGAAAAACCGTGCTGGGCCTGTTGTATCTTGGGATGATGTTATGCTGCGTTCGCGGCGGGGCGGAGGACTTTGCGGCGGAGGAGGACCCAGAGGATGATCATACCGGCGGCACCGGTGACGGTGGCCAGGGACAGGGCTGCGGAGGCACCGCCCAGGTCCAGCAGGCGGCCGCCCAGGACGCTGCTGAGGACGATGCCGATGGTGTTGGCCATGGTGAAGTAGGTCTGACCCTGGACGCGGTCGCAGAGGTCTACCATCTCATTGACAAAGTAGACGGAAGAGACGGAGTAGAGGGCGTAGCCAGACATCTCAAAGACCTGGATGACCATCAGGAAGGGCAGGTTGGGGGCCATCCAGGTGAGCAGGGCGTGCAGGAAGAAGGAGATGCCCGTCAACCGCACCCAGGTCCGGCTGGAAGCCCGCTCAAGCAGCAAGGAAAAGACGACCATGGCGGGGATATCCATGAGGCTCTGGAGGGTCAGGTAATGGCCCATCTCACTGCTGCCGTAGCCCAGGTTCTGGACGATCTGATAGGGGAAGTTCATGATGACGTTGTGGCTGGTGTAGAGCAGGATGACGCCGACGAGCAGGGGCAGGACCTGCGGGTACTTCTTTAAGAAGGGGGTGTTGTCTGCCTTGGGCAGGGCGTCGGGCTTGGGCAAGGTGGCCTTCACGGGGCCGCCCTGACGGAAGGTGAAGGTAAAGGTCAGCATCAAAGCCACGGCCACGACGAGGACCAGGGGAATGACCTTTGCGCCCAGCGCGGAGGCCAGGGTGCCGCACACGGCGGAGGCCAGGGCATAGGTTCCGCCGCCGATGCCGCGGGCCAGGCCGAAGTTCAGCTCAATATTATTGTTGAGGCAGTCCATGCCCAAGGAGTAGATGAGGGGGGTGAGCAGCTGGAGCAGAACCAGCAGGACCATATACAACGCTGCCTGGACGGGCTTGGCGGGGATGAGGAACAGGCCCGCGCCGCAGAGGATCATCACGGCGATGGGGATGGAGGTAAACTGCCGCAGGGACAGGACTTTCAAATGGTCGCCCTTGGCCCCGACAAAGGGCTGGAGCACGGCGGCAGTCAGGCCGGAGACGCCCAGGAGCAGGCCGATCTGGGTGTTCGTGAAGCCCCGGTCCAGAAGGTAGAGGCTGGAGAAGGAGATGAGGATACAATAGGTCATCCAATAACATCCCTGGATGAGGGAAAAATGCCCGGTGGCCCCGGGGAAGAGCTTCTTCATTCACTAGGCCCTCCTTGCCCAATCAAATTCAAGTAGTTTCTGGTATCAGCTTTAGTCAGTGATCTTATCAGCCTGCGGTAGAACTCCGCAGGCTGGGATTTCCCTCCAAACGTAGAGCGCCCCCCACTGTTTCTGCGCAGTGAGGGGGCTGATGTATGGAAGAAAATGAGGTGAGGGAGATAAATAAGGTGGATGCTGCCAACGGCGGCGGGGCCTGTCCCGGCACAGTTGCATAGTGCGGGTGGGCGCTGCGGCAGTAGGAAGAAGAGACCGGAGAGGTCATCACCGTTCCTTGGCGCGAGATGTATCATACTCCATTTGTTTCCGGGACTCAATGACAAAAACTGATAAACTCTTTGCTTCGGGATAATTATGGCTACTTGAATTTAAGAGGGAAAGGGATGGGAAATAAGTAAATTGAGCAGGAATCAAGAAGAGGCTTATTTCAGCAAGGCCACTGCCCCCAGTACGCACACCAGGCCAAGGGCTACGCCCAA
>CAVCXN010000141.1:2005-4788 GCA_963606215.1 uncultured Mycoplasmatota bacterium
CAAGGGTTCGCCAAAGGCCACGATGCCCAGCAGGGCGGCGACCACCGGCTCCAGGGAGGCTAAGATGGCGGCTTTGCCGCTGTCGCCCAATCCGGCCAGGCCCTTTGTATATAAAAGAAAGGGGACGACGGTGGAGAAGACCATCATACAGAGCGTCTGGGTCATAGCCCCGGAGGTGGTGAAAAGCATCGCCATCTCCTGGGCAGGACACAGGACCAAGGCCCCCAGGCCCGCGAAGAGCAGGGCATAAAACAGGACCGTCAGCGGCCCGCGCCAGGTGAGGGCCTTGCGGCCGAAGAGGGTGTAAGAGGCGTAGGTCAGGGCGCTGCCCAGGCCGAGCAGCAAGCCCTGGGTGGAGATGGAGAGGGCACCGTGCAACATACCCGTCACAAAGCTGCAGCCCAGAAATGCCAGGACCAGGGCCAGGAGCTTCCGCTTGGTGATGCGGTCTTTCCAAATCAAAGCGGAGAAGACGACCACGATGGTGGGGGCCGTATAAAGCAGGATGGCCGCCACCGCCAGGGAAGAAACTTGCTGGCTCCGATAATAGACCAGGTTCATGCCCAGCACGCCGCTCATCCCCATGAGGGCCAGTAAGGGCAGCTCCCGCAGGCGGACGCGGAAGGCAGTGCGGTCTGCCGCCAGAAACACCAGGGCCAGCAGCGCGGCCCCGCCAAGATTTCGCACGACCATGATGGGCAGGCCGGGGATATTCATCTCACCCAGGGCGCGGCTGAACAGCCCTTGCACGCCCCATAGCGTGGCGGCGGCTAAAATAGAACACACGGCCAAATGCTTCCGGTAGACAGAACCTACTTTCTTCTTCACAGCGAAGACCTCCTTTGGATGGGATACGTTGAGGGGAGCCTCTATCTGTATCATACGGTCCAGAGGGTCGAAACGCAATGGTATCAAACAATGAAAATAATCGTTCAAGATAAGAAGTCGGGATTATTTTTGAGCAGGAAAGTAATGAAAAACAAGAAAAAGCAAAAGCGTCCTCCCGCCTGACCAACCGGCGGGAGGACGCTTTCGGAAAAGAAAGGAAAGTAATCTAAATCACAAAGAAAAAGATTAAAAAGGGGCAGAGGGAACAGCCTACTCACTGGCTTTTCCTCTTGTCTTGTTTATAATACAGGAAAACAAACAAAAAAGCAATGCTTAATTTTAGTGAATTTGAAATTTTTGCTGAGAGGGCCTACTTGACCCCCAGTAAAAAGTGCTTGATTTTAGTTGGGTAAGGGGATAAAATTAAGTATCAGAAAGCACACGTATCCCGCCGGAGGTCCCCTATGGAAAAAAACGACTTTTTATTATACAACGAGATTATCTACCACATCCACGCCTGCCGGACGCTGGAGGAATTCCGGCCGACTCTGCTGGCCCAGGTGAAGCTCATCATCCCCTACACCTACGCCAGCCTCATCGCCATCCAGACCGACCCGGAGACGGGGGAGCTGATCCACCGGGACCCCTACTGCAAGCCCCAGAACTTCCGGGACGTGGAGACGGCCTGGCTGGGCCGCATCGACAAGGCATACACCGCCTGGCTCAGCCACGCGCCGGAGTCCATGGTCGTGCGGGACAGCGAGATACTATCCGGCGACAGCCGCTTCTCTGCCCCCAGCTACCGGGAGCTGTACACGGCCTACCACGTCCACGACTGTATGCAGATGAACATCACCTACGCCGGGCAAGCCATGGGCCGCCTGGCCCTCTACCGCACCCGGGGGGACGGCCTTTTCACCGATCAGGAAGCCTTCTACCTCCGCGCCCTGGCCAACCACATCGACCTGGCCTGCTGGACCTGCAAGCAGAACGAGGAGAACCAACCGAAGGACCGGCGGAGCTTAGAAGAGATCATTCGGGAGTATGACCTGACCCGGCGAGAGGGAGAGGTCCTGGGGCTGGTGTTTCAGGATTGGAACAATGAGGAGATCTTGGGGAAGCTGACCATTAGTAAGAATACCTTGCTCAAGCACTTGCAGAATTTGTATCGGAAGTGCGGGGTGTCGTCAAGGTGGGACTTACTGAAATTAAGAGACTGAATAAGAAGCCCCGGAGCGATTTGAATTGCTCCGGGGCTTTTGGCATGGTGTCTGCTTTTGTCAGAGGATGAAATCAGTGGCATCCTCAATATTTTGTCTCCCGCACCGCCAAAAACGTATCCCCATCCTCCTTCAACTGGTTCAAAACCCCAGCCAGCGGCCCGGCATTGCTTTGGGTGTGGAGCAGGATGCGCAGGGGGGCGCTGGCGTCTTTGCCGGAGTGGACGAGGCTGTTGTAGACGGTGGTGGAGTCGGTGACGTTTTGGAAGGTCAGCGACGGCGTCCAGCAGAGATAGCCTGCGTTGGCCAGCGTTTCATCCTGGCCCAGGACGAACCAGGTCTCCTGCCGCAGGATGGCGGCCAGGGTCTGGCTGCCGGTCTGGACGCTCTCAAGCTTGGCGTCCCCGGTATCACCGGCGGGGATGAGGCCCACTTTACAGCCTCGCCCGGCGGCCTGGCGGACTTGGTCGGCGCAGGCGGTCACCTCGTTTGCCGGAAAGAAGACCACGGGGACGGCTCCGGTGTTCAGCACGGCGTTGAGCGTGGTCGTCAGATCGACGCCCGCCTGGGCACGGATAGCCAGGTAGAGGGAGAAGGTCGGGGACGGTTCTGCGTCGTCTGGGATGTCTGGGGTGACGGGCGTGGTGGGCGTTGTCGGTGTGGTTGGGGTCGAGGGGGTGCTCGGTGTGCTGGGGGTGGAGGGATTGGAGTTGGTGCTGCCGTTATCGTTACTGT
>CAVCXN010000142.1:0-3427 GCA_963606215.1 uncultured Mycoplasmatota bacterium
CGAGGCGAGAGACAATGGCTCCTGCACCGGCCCGGCTGCCGTTGAGGAAAGGAATTTCCCTGCGCTGGCTGCCCTTCTTTTTCATCTTCCTGCAAAGCGTTTTGTATGGCTTTGGCGACCCCATCTCCAAGGCGGCGTATGAGGTTCTGCCGGTCTTCTCGCTGCTGACGGTGCGGTATGGCATCGCCTTTCTGTTTCTACTGGTGATCTTCAACAAGCGCATCACCCGGGGTATCAAGGCGGCTTCGCCCAAGGACTGGCTGCTGCCCAGCCTGTGCATCGGTGGGTCCTATGTGCTGAGCAACATCGCCCTGGAGCTGACGGCGGCGACCTCGGTGGCGTTCCTGCGCTCCCTGTCCACCATTATGACGCCCCTGCTGGCCCTGGCGGTGTATCGGAAGAAATTCGGCAAAAAGCATGTGCCGGTGCAGCTGCTGGTGATCGTGGGGCTGTATCTGCTGTGCGGACAGGGCGGGCTGTCTGCCTTTGGCCTGGGTGAGATTCTGACGCTGATCTCCGCCCTGCTCCTAGCTGGGTCCCTCATCTTCGGAGAGAAGGCCCTGGACCGAGTGGACCCTGTGACGCTGACCTCCCTGCAAGCGCTCATGTCCTTTGTGATGGCCCTGATCTGCGCCTTCGTCTTTGACGGCGGGATGCAGCTGGGGGCGGCGACGCCGACGGTGTGGGGCATCATCGTGTACATGGCCATTGGCTGCACCGTGGCGGGCTACCTGCTGCAAAACGCGGCCCTGGGCCACATCTCCTCCCGGACGGTGGCCCTGCTCCAATGCATCTGCCCGGTGCTGACGGCCCTCTTCTCCCGCATCCTGCTGGACGAGCGCCTGTCCCTGCTGGGGATGGTCGGGGCGGTCATCATCCTGCTGTGTGTGGCGGCGGAGACATTGATGAAGGATGACGAGTGAGTTTTTTGCTTTCTTATGACGTAAAAAGAGATGATAGACGGACGTGGGTCCGGGCTATCATCTCTTTTTTTGGTTAATGGGCAGGGGGGTATGTTTCTACCGCCGCGTTCTCCGATAACATGCGTCACACACCCGCCCCCGATGATGCAGCGGCAATGCCTTCCCGCACATCGGGCAAAACCGGATGTTATTCTTCAGCCGGTGCAGCAAGATCTCATTGATTTCCTCCGCCACATCCTCCCGCTGGTCATAGAGTGCGTCCTCATCCACCGGGCAGTTGAACGCTTTCGCAAACGAAAAATACAAGTCTAATTTGCGGCAATATAATTCCAGCTCCGGCAGGGTATGCGCCGTATCCCGCGCCAGCTCGGGCTGCTCGATGGCCTCCCCCTGCTGCTGCAAGCGCAGGAAGCGGAAAAATAACTCCCGCAGGGCTTCGTCCGTCTCGTCAAACGGGATGTTCGCTGCCCGCAGTTCTTCCTCTTTGGTCAGGGTAAAGCCCTGCTCGCGTATCTTGGAGATGATGGTGATGTAGCGGGTGATATCCAGCTTGACGTATGGCTCGACGGTGGGCATCTTGTTCCACTCGGTCAGGACTTCCAAGAGGTCAAAATCGACCATCAGCACCAGGTCGGAAAAGCCCGCGACCGCCTGCTGTAAGGGCGGCACGACGGTGTTCAGCCCCGCCCGGATGAACGACAAGCCCTGCGTCGCACCTACATAGCCCTTGTCGTACATCCCAAACCGCCCCGCGCGGCCTGCGATCTGCTGAATTTCCTCCGGCTTTAATTCCCGGCGTTCCACCCCGTCAAATTTCTCCGTGTCCATGAAGATGACCCGGCGGATCGGCAGATTCAGCCCCATGCCGATGGCATCCGTGGAGACGACGTACTGCATCCGCCCTTCCAGAAAGCCCTCCATCTGCCGCCGCCGGGTGGAGTAGGGCAAGGCCCCGTAGATGATAGCCGGTTCTTTCCCGGACTGCCGCAGGTCCTCCGCTACGCTGAGAACGCCGATCTTGGAGAATGTGATGAGCGCATCCCCCGGCTGGATGCGGGTGTAATCGACGGTGTGGTTCATGCAAATGAGGGGCGTTTTTCGCTTGTGATATTCTATTTCATAGCTGTCCCCGCAGCTGTCGATGATGCGCCGGAGCAGATGCTCGGCCTCGGGCGCGGCGCAGAGATGGACCTCCGGGGCCTGCACGCCCAGAATAGCCCGCGTCCAGGCATAGCCCCGGTGGGGGTCGGAAATCATCTGGCACTCGTCGATCACGGCCACGTCATACTGGGCTTTCAGGTTGAGCTTTTCGGCGGTGGCGGCGACGTGGGTATCTTCCTCCCGCCGGTCCTCTTCCTCGCCGGTGGTGAGGCTGCAATCCACGCCTGCGTCCAGCAATGCCTCCTGCGCTTCGAGCGCCAGCAGACGCAAAGGGGCCAGATAGACCCCCGTTCGGGCCTGCTTGAGCCGCTGGAAACCAGCGTAGGTCTTGCCCGTGTTGGTCCCGCCCAGGTGCAGGACGAAGCGACGGGACATGGCGCGGGCCTCGGGGTATTCGTCCTTGGGGTTCAGGGCGATCAGGACGTTGAGACTCTTCTGGATGACCTGGGGGACGTACCAGACGGAATAGATCGTCCCGATGGGCCGGGAGAGCAGCTGCTGGGTCGGAAAATCTTCCCGCGTCAGCAGACCGGTGAGATCAGCCTCCGGCTGGGCCTGGGTGAACTGGTCAATGGCCTGCTCCGCCGCCGCGTGCAGGACCTGCGCATAGCGCACCCGAACGTGTCCCGCCAGCGGCGCGTTTTCGTTCGGACCCATCCAGCCCGCGGCCTGGACGAAGTGGGTCAGTTCACTGGGCAGGGCCAAGCCGTCACAGCGCTTTTCCAGCCCCAGGAAGCTGCCCAGATAGCCGGTGATCTGAGAGGTCCGCAGGATGCGCCCCCGGGCGGCGGCGGGCAGGTGGTCGATTACGGCCCTGTGGTAATGCCCCGCCAGCGTCCAGGCCGGGCCGTCATCCTTCTCCGCCTGCGCCCAGAGCTTGGCCAGGGCCTTGCCAACGGTGTGGGCGGCCTGCTGCGCGGCGCGGCCCGCCTCGCCCTGGGGCTTGGCCCCGAGGTTCTGCTTCTGAAAAATCTCCGTGGCTTCGGCGGCCTGCACGTCCTCCCGATCCCAGACGGGCATACTCCGGCCGCTAAAGTGCCGGTAGCGTGGCTTGGGCAAGAGGGTGTTCATGAGGGACTTCGTCCAGCCCCGGCTCCTGAGCTGGCCGGGGGTCAGTTGCTTTTTCGACCGGCTTTTTCCCATGGCGGGTGTCCTCCTGTTGTTTGAAGTTGTATCATCATACCATATTTCCCGCCCCCAGGCAATCGCGCCATCTTGACAGCCACCCCCTCCCAGCGCATAATAATACAAAAAACGGAAGAGGTGTCCCCCATGCCCACCCCCCTCACCATCTCTCCCCGCCGCCGCCCGAAGGTCCTCCTCCTGGGCAACGGCATGAACCG